>CBDTVT010000079.1:0-13161 GCA_965364275.1 uncultured Eudoraea sp.
ACCTGTAACACTATTGTTCAATTCCAGGGCATTTATGACCTCTTTTGTGGTGATATTCATCGCATTTAGTTTTTTAGTACTAATAGCAACTTCATATTGCTTTAAAAAACCTCCCCAGGTATTTACTTCAACAACCCCGGGAATACCTGAGAGTTCTCTCTTAACCACCCAATCCTGTATAGTCCTTAAATCTGTAGTGGTATATTTTCCCTTATAACCCGGCTTCACATCCAGGATGTACTGATAGATTTCCCCTAGACCCGTAGTAATAGGCCCCATTTCCGGGCTACCGAAACCTTCAGGGATTTTCTCTGAGGCTGATTTAATCTTTTCGGCAATTAATTGACGGGGCAGATATGTTCCCATTTTATCTTCAAAGACAATGGTCACAACCGATAACCCAAATTTAGAAATAGACCTGATTTCCAGAACACCGGGTAAATTCGCCATTTCAAGCTCAACAGGATAGGTGATAAACTGCTCCATGTCTTGAGTAGATAGACTTCTCGAAGTGGTAATTACCTGAACCTGATTATTAGTAACATCCGGAACGGCACCAATTGATATCTGGGTTAGGGAATACAGCCCAAAACCAATTAAAAATGCGGTGAATAAGAGGATAACAAACTTCTTCTTAATACTGAATTCTATAATACGTGATAACATAATCCATGAAAAAATGATTGATAATCATGCATAATTAGGAAGGAAAATTATGCCTATGAAAAAAATAAACCAAAATGAATTATACCGCTCGGGGGGGTTGGAAAAGGGCTTCTTTCTCGCAATTAGAATATGAAGCCTGATAAAAGAAATTTGTAGCTGAACTTACCAAATCGTCAACGGGTTTAATTTGATATGCTTGCAAATCCTTTAGCATGAAAGCGGAAAGCAATGTCATATGGGGTTGGTGCTGAAATGGCAACTCTTCGTGTTCTTGTTTTTCTTCCTGATGCTTTTTATTGTGATCTGCTTCAAGCTCACCATAATGTTTTGAGATAAAGACAAACAAGTTATCTCCATATTTCTCAGAATGAAATTTGGCATGCTCTATTAATTCATTAAGATCAACTAGATCTCTGATACAAATGTTCAAACTTTGTATCAGAATAAGGAAAGAAGCCGCTATGGAAACTAGTTTTACCATCATAATCCTTAGGTAAAGATACAATAATCTAGAATATTCTTATTGAACCTCCTCGTCCTCCTCCTGCTCAACTATTTCATAAGGGATAGTATCTATAATATAACTCAAGGCTTTAATTCTCGCATCAGTTTTTCTGTCGGCATCTATAATTACCCATGGAGAATCTTTTAAATCTGTGTGTTCAAACATTTTTACCTTGAATTCAGTGTATTCATCCCACAATTCCTGGGCTTTTTCGTCTACTGCCGTCATTTTCCACTTTTTTAGCGGATCGGATTTAATTTCCTTAAACCGAAATGCTTGTTCCTCTTTGGTAATTGAAAAATAGAATTTTATTAAATAAGTGTCAGAATCCATGATCATTCTTTCAAAACTGTTTACCTGTTTCATAAAATTCTGATACTGTTGTTTTGTGCAAAAACCATTCACTGGCTCAACAACAGCACGGTTATACCAACTTCGGTCAAAAAAGACCATTTCACCAGGTTTAGGAAGTTTATTTACATAGCGCTGAAAATACCATTGCCCTGTTTCTTCAATAGTTGGTTTTGGCAAGGCAACTATTCTGTATTGCCTGGGATTAATATATGCGGTGATCCTCCTTATGGCTCCACCCTTACCAGCAGCATCCCGGCCTTCAAAAATCACAACTATTTTCTTATTTTTGGCTATTACCCAATTTTGAAGCTTAATGAGTTCTGTCTGAAGCTCTTTAATTTTCAGTTCGTGCTTGGTTAATCGCAAGGCCTTTTCAACATTAGTCTTCTTATCAGATAATAGACTTTTCAATCCAATTGGGGAGTTCAGTAATGAAATTTCATCTTCACTAAGCTGAAAAAGTTTCGTGTCCTTTGGTGTCATTTTCTATATATCAATTTGTTCAATATGTCTGTAATACCTGAGAATTATGTTAGGATCTGGTAATATGCTTGTTTTGTGTTTTGTTTTTCTGGTGTAATCAAACCTGGAAAGTACATAACGTATACTCTCAAGACGGGCAGTTTTTTTGTTATTGGCTTTTACAATTATCCATGGACTGAAAGTGGTGTGCGTTTTGGAGAACATTTGTTCTTTATAATAACTGTATTTATCCCACAAGGCCTGTCCTTTTTTATCTACCGGACTAAATTTCCATTTTTTTAAAGGATTTAATAACCGACTTTCTATTCGCTTTTTTTGCTCGTTTTTCGAGATAGAAAACCAAAACTTAACGAGTTGAACACCATCTTCATAAAGCATATGTTCAAAACCCGGAACCTGAACCATAAATTGTTTATAATCACGCTTATTGCAAAATCCCATTACAGGTTCAACCACTGCTCTGTTGTACCAACTCCTGTCGAAAAAAACAATCTCTCCGGGATTTGGAAGCTCTTTAATATATCTCCTAAAATACCATTGTCCGCCTTCTACATCGGTGGGTTTAGAAAGCGCAACAACTCTCATTGATCTTGGATTAAGGTGTTCGGTAAAACGTTTAATAGCACCTCCTTTACCAGCTGCGTCCCTGCCTTCAAAAATTATGGCGACCCGTAGTTTTTTTTTAATTACCCACCGCTGTAAGTTTACTAATTCTATCTGTAAAAGCCTCAGTTCTTCTTCATACCGAAGTGTATTAAGTACCTTGGAAATGTCCAGGTCCTTTTGATCAGCTATAGCAATCAAATCCTTTCTCTTCTTAACGCTTGTTAGATCTTCCGGTAAAAACATTTGGCACTAGTATTAAGTATAGGAATTAATGTAAAAACAAAAGGGTTGGTTGCCTCTTAAAATTTGGACGTAACTATAAAGATACTAATTTTGACCTACAATTTTATCACTTTTAAGACTGTTTTTCTTACAGATTAATTCCAGAAACAAATGGAAGCATTTATATTGCTTTACCACATCTTAATGTTTAAGTTTAATGCTTATTTCAAATTCCTTTACCATGAATCTCAAGAAATTATTTTATGTCATTATTTTATTATTAATAGGATACCAGGCTTATACACAAAAACAAAATTTCACTTACCTGGATGTATTTAAACTTGAATACGTTTCTGATCCACAAATAGCACCAAATAGTTCCCGGATAATTTATAGAAGGATGGGTTTTGACATTATGAAAGATAAGGCTGATGGCAATCTTTGGATGATTAATTCTGATGGCTCGGGAAATCAAAAACTTACCTCACGAGAAGAGAGTGAACACAGTCCCCGATGGTCTCCAGGTGGAGATAGGATTGCATTTATCAGCACAACAAGTGAAGGTTCTGAGATTTATATGTATTGGTTGGAGAGCGGTAAGTTGGCAAAAATAAGTCAACTTCCATTTAGCCCAAGCGCTTTAACATGGTCGCCCAGGGGCGACCAATTGGCATTTTCTATGAATGTTGAAAAAGATCCTCCGGTAATTGCAAAAATTCCCAAGAAACCGGAAGGTGCAAAGTGGGCTGAAAAACCAAGAATTACAGATCGGCTATATCATGAGGCAGATGGGCGGGGTTATATAAAACCGGGCTTTAATCACATTTTTGTAATTCCGGCCCAAGGAGGAGCAGTTCGACAGATCACGGCGGATGATTATCACCACAGAGGAAAGCTTTCATGGTCTGCGGAGGGAGATAAAATATTTTTCTCTGGAAACAGAACGGAGAACTGGGAGTATGATTTTCGGAACAGTGAGATTTATGAGGTGGAGGTTGCAACTGGCCTTATAAAGGCATTAACAGAAAGAAATGGGCCTGATAGTGACCCCATTGTGTCACCTAATGGCAAGTATATCGCCTATTTAGGATATCAGGATAAAGTACAAACGTATCAAGTAGAACAATTACATATCATGAAGATTGATGGTTCAGAGAGCAGGGTTTTATCTAAAGATCTGGATAGGAGTATTAAAGGCATGATTTGGGACGCAAAAAATACGGGACTCTATATTTCATATGATGATAAAGGAAACACCAAGGTTGGTTATATGTCCTTGGCCGGGGAGATTTCAAAACTGGCAGATAACCTCGGAGGCACTTCTATTGGGCGACCTTATGCCGGCGGATCCTTTAGTGTTTCCACGGATGGTCATATAGCTTATACTCAGAGCAGACCGGAGTATCCTGCTGAGCTTGTGGTAATGAATCCGAAGTCTAAAAGAACAACTAAGATTACTTCTCTCAATAAGGCACTTTTTGACTATAAGACTTTGGGAAATGTTGAAGAAGTTTGGTACAACTCCTCTGTGGACCAACGAGAAATTCAAGGTTGGGTGGTATACCCGCCAAATTATGACAAGAACAAAAAATATCCGTTTCTGGTTGAAAATCATGGAGGTCCAGTTCTTAATTATGGCGACAGGTTTTCTGCAGAGATGCAGCTATATGCGGCGGCGGGTTATATAGTCTTTTATCCGAATGCCAGGGGAAGTACAGGTTATGGTGAAGAATTTGGTAATCTCTTATACAATAATTATCCGGGTGACGATTATAGTGATGTCATGGATGGGGTAGATTATTGTATAAAAAAGGGAATTGCGCATGAAGATCAGCTGTATGTTACTGGTGGAAGTGCTGGTGGTATAATGACGGCTTGGATAATAGGAAAAAACAATAGATTTAAAGCTGCCGTGGTAGCAAAACCTGTTATGAACTGGATAAGCAAGACACTTGTCGCGGATAATTACTTTGGGTATGCCAATTCTCGTTATCCTGGTCAGCCCTGGGAAAATTTTGAAGGCTACTGGAAATTTTCTCCATTATCACTCGTTGGTAATATAGAAACACCAACAATGGTAATGGTAGGGATGGAAGATTTAAGAACTCCTCCCAGTGAGGCCAAACAGCTCTATCATGCCTTAAAACTAAGGAAAATTGAAACTGTTTTAGTGGAAATCCCAGGAGCGGGTCATGGTATTGCAAACAAGCCCAGTAATTTAATTACAAAAATTGCCCATACTATTGCCTGGTTTGAAAAATATCGTAAACAAGTGAAAAATGAATAAGTTATGAAGGGGAAAAAAAGGCATGGGTTTTGGAACATACTTATAATTCTGACGATCATTGTATGCATATTAAGCTTTTTAGCACACTATAAAAATTGGGTATGGAAGAAGGCAGATAGAATCGAGATTTTATCCGGGGTATATTATAAGGAGTTACCATTTAATACCATGAATGAAGTATCAATGGTAAGCAAAATTCCCTCTTTAGATCGTAAAAATGGATTTTCGGCCTGGGAAAAGGAAAAAGGGATTTTTAAAGATTCACTTAATGAAGAAAAACTCGTTTATGTTTATGTAGACAACTTAGATCATAAGAAGATAAGATTAATATACAGCGATTCCCTTCTACTTTTTATCAATTTGTCTGATTCAGTTAAAACAAAAGAACTATATCTTTACCTCGGTGAAAAAATAGCCTCTCAACAGACACAATTAAATCAGTAAAAAAGAGTTAACTACAACAAATTACTTATTTTATTCTTATGAAATTACTTTTCCTAAATCTACTGCTTTTGCCTATTATGTTGTTTTCTCAGAACAAACTTTCGGTTGACGTAACGGGGGTTAAAAGCAATAGCGGCAGCGTACTTGTTGCCGTATACGACAGTTCTGAAAATTTTTTAGATTCAGATAAAATGTTTTCCGGAGGTAGTAGTAAAGCACAATTAGGGAATACATGGGTAATAATAGATGATTTACCGGATGGGGAGTATGCGCTGGCAATTTTTCATGATGAAGACGGTGATGACGAATTAGATACTAACTGGATTGGAATCCCAAAAGAACCTATTTGTTTTTCTATTGGTAAGATGAAAACATTTGGGCCTCCAAAATACAGTGAATGCTCATTCAAAGTAGAGGGAGATAAAGAAATCCAGGTTTCTCTTTAAGAAAATTTACTTCATATTAAGAATATATATATCATTCAAATAAGTTAGCAACTGCCGTGCTATTGGAATAATCCCATATAGTCGGAGCCAATAATAAAAATTTGAAAAGTAGATTAGTATTTTTCAAAAGTTGGATAACAAATCCTTTAAGGAAGAATTTTTAGTATTACACTTCGCATAGTATTATTCAGGGAAAATTAAAATTTTGTTAATTTCTTTTTGAAACGATTGTTTCAATATATATTTGTTTAAAATTAATTGGCCATGTCGCGTTTGGAAGAATTTAACCGGGAGTATGCAGTTCGTCAGGCTATGGATGTATTTTGGGAAAAGGGCTATAATGGCACTTCTATGCAGGACCTGGTTGATGCCACCGGTCTTAATAGATCGAGTATATACAATTCCTTTGGCTCCAAGATTAAATTGTATAGGACTACTTTGCAGTTTTATCAAAAAGAGAGCGGGGGCTTATTTCAAAAAGCTCTATTGAATGCAAAGGATCCATTAGAGGCTATCCGCTTAATATTTGAATCTTTTTTACCTCAAATGCTTAGTAAAGAAGGGGATAGAGGCTGTTACGCCATGAACTGTAAATCTGAAATGAGCAACCGGGATGGAGATGTAAGAAAATGGCTTTTGGCAACTCAGGAAAATACACTAAACATTTTTACTGAGCTAATTAAAGAGGGACAGGAGCAAGAAGTAATTAATACCAAAGAAGATAGTACAACGTATGCCTATTTTATATTTAATGCCTTTCAGGGTTTTAGAATGACAGGAATTTTAGTAAAGGACAGAAAGGTTTTGGAAACAATAATTAAAAATACAATTAAAGTTATAGAGTAAATTTTTTTAACCATTTCTGAAATGATCATTTCAGAATATAAACATTTAATTATGGATAGATTTAAAGACAAAGTAGTAGTAATATCCGGCGGAAATTCCGGAATAGGTTTGGAAACAGTTAAACATTTTTTAAGTGAAGGGGCCAAAGTAGTATTCTCAGGAAGAAGACAGGAAGCGCTAAATGAAGCTGCAGCCTCTTTAACAGGCGATTTCAAAGCTGTTTTGGCAGATCAGTCAAGAATAGAGGATAATAAAAGGCTGATTGAAGAAGCAGTTAACGCTTATGGAAATATTGATGTCCTTTTTGTAAATGCGGGGGTAGCTTATTTTACTCCAGCTGATTCTATTGATGAATCTCATTTTGATTCACAATTCGATATTAATATCAAAGGCCCTGCTTTTCTTGTGAAAAATGCGATTCCTAATTTGAATGATGGAGGTGCCATAATCTTTAACACTTCAATAGTGCATTTGAAAGGTTTTGAAGGCGCAGCGGTTTACAGTGCAACCAAAGGAGCGCTGAGGGCATATGCACGAGTATTAACTACGGAGTTAGCGCCTCGTCATATCCGGGTAAATTCAGTGGCGCCAGGACCAATTGCAACTCCTATCTATAATAAAATGGGAATGCCGGAGGAGGCGGTATCGCAAATGGGCCAGGGTTTTGCCGCTTCTAACCCTTTAAAACGCTTTGGAGAATCGCAGGAAATTGCTAATGCAGTCCTTTTCCTTGCCTCGGATGATGCCAGCTATGTAAATGGTATAGAGCTTGCTGTTGACGGAGGTATGAGCCAGATATAAAATTCTAAACTAAAACTTTGACCCATCAGTATTTTGCTGATGGGTTTTTTGTTGGCTGGAAGTTGAGGTATTCCCAGACTATCTGTATATTTAAAAATTATATGGAGACTATTCTAATTGTTCAGTTACTAGGTGCTTTACTGGGATTACTTGCCGTGGTTTTTGGTGCATTTGGGGCCCATGCCTTAAAGAAATCGCTATCAGAAGCGCAGCTCAAAAGTTTTGATACAGGTGTAAAGTACCAGATGTATCATGCCATTCTTTTATTGGTTCTGGGATTCAATCTTGGTTTTACTACGGCTTTGGAGAAAAATATAGCCTACTGCATTATATTAGGCACTTTTCTTTTTTCCTTTAGCATATACGCACTATCTATTGGTGCTTCAAAAGGGAAATCCTTAAAATTTTTAGGGCCTATTACTCCTTTGGGTGGGTTACTTTTGATAATAGGTTGGGGGTTGCTTTTTTATTCTTTTATTGCAAATATGGTTTAATCTTAATGGCATCCGCAATTACCCTGTTCACACGTACCTTTATTCGCTTTTTTGGAAGAAAATAAACGTTTAGGCAGGAAGTACTTTTTGGCTATATAAAAAATGGCAATAGCTAAAGTCATATAAACCAATATGGGTTGTATTACACTCATTTTATTTCAAAACCTGATAGGCAATTAAAGCTACAATATACGCAAAAACGCTCATAAACACTAATTGAGCCATAGGCCATCTCCAGCTATTAGTCTCACGCTTTACAATGGCTAGCGTACTCATGCACTGCATAGCAAAGGCGTAAAAAAGGAGCAATGAAATACCCGAGGCCAGATCAAATAAGGGCTTTTTGGTAACGGGATTTATTTCTGAGGCCATTCTGTGTTTAATAGTATCCTCCTCGTCGTTGCCTACACTATAGATAGTAGCCAAAGTTCCTACAAAAACTTCCCGTGCAGCAAAAGAAGTGAGTACCGCAATACCAATCTTCCAGTCGTAGCCTAAAGGTGCTACCGCGGGTTCAATTGCTTTACCAATATTGCCTATATATGAATTTTCAAGTTTGAAACCTGCTATTTCCTGTTTACGTGCTTTTTGAAAAAGAATTAGCTCCTTTTGACTTAATGAATCCCTTATTGCGTTATTAGTAATTTGGGTTGTACTATCCCTTAAAAACAATTCATAATCACTCAATTCATTTTGAATGCTGGTAGTATTGAACCTGGTTAAACCTTCAGTATCAATTTTCTTATTAATTATCTCATCGGCATTATTAAAGTTGGAAGAGTACCCGTTAGAACCCAAAAACCATAAAATAATTGAAATTGCAAGGATAATTTTACCCGCACCGTAAACAAAACTTTTGGTCTTTTCAATAACCGTATAAGCCACATTCTTTATAAGAGGTAACTTATAACTTGGCATTTCTACCATAAAAAACGACCTGCTTTTTATGTTCAGAACTTTGTTGAGGATCATTGCAGATACAATTGCGGCTCCAAACCCAATTAAATACAACAAGGTAAGTGTGAGTGCCTGATAACTCAGACCTACAATTCTACCCTCGGGAATAACCAGTGCAATAATGATGAGATATACCGGGAGTCGGGCAGAACAGGTCACAAAGGGGGTTACTAAAATGGTTATAAGACGTTCCTTCCAGTTTTCAATATTACGAGTGGCCATCACAGCGGGAATAGCACAGGCCGTACCGGAAATTAGTGGAACTACACTTTTTCCACTTAAACCAAAGGGCCGCATAATACGATCCATAAGGAATACCACCCTGCTCATATATCCGGACTCCTCCAATAGTGCAATAAACAAAAATAAAAAGGCGATCTGAGGAATAAATATTACTATTCCTCCAATACCGGCAAGTATACCTTCGGCTAAAAGATTAGTGAACATTCCGGGCGGCATTGTAGTTTTTATCCAATTGCTCGCGGCTGCAAACTGCTCGTCAATGAAATCCATTGGAATACTACTCCAATCGTAAATTGCCTGAAAAATGGTCAATAAAATGACCAGGAAAATTAAGTAACCAAATATCTTATGGGTTAAAATCCTATCTAATGTAGCTCTGAATCCCTTGGCGGCATTCCTGTCTACTTTATAGGTCTCTTTTAATACACCGTTTATAAATTGATACCGGAGAATAGTCTCCTTCTGCTGCAGTCTTTTTAATTCTGCCTTAGTCTTGGTCGTAAATGAAGATGTATCTTGTACCGCCTTTTTCTCAATAGGCATAAAATTGACGTCTTGTGTAATTACAAGCCATAATTTGTAGAGATTTTCATTGGGAAACGTCCGCTGCAATCTTTCAAAATATTCCGGTGCTATTACCGTGGCATCTACATTCGGGCTAACAGACAAATTTTTATAATCGGCAATCAATTGGCGAATTCGCTCAATCCCGGTGCCTTGCCTTGTACTTACCAGGGCTATTTTGGTATTTAATTTTTCTTCAAGGAGAGATACGTCCAGGGTAATTCCCTTTTTAGGCATCCGGTCCGACATATTGATGACCAAAATTGTGGGGATTTTCAGGTCTTTTATTTGAGTGAAAACAAGCAAATTTCTCTTCAAATTTTCAACATCACTAATAACCACCGCCACGTCAGGGAAATCCCTATCGTTCTTGTTAAGAAGTAATTCTACAACTACACTTTCGTCCAGGGAAGTCGTATTTAGACTATAAGTGCCCGGCAGATCCAGAATATGAGCTTTAACGCCTCGGGGTAATTTACAGACACCTTCCTTTTTCTCAACAGTAATCCCCGGGTAATTACCAACTTTTTGATTCAGACCGGTTAATTGATTAAAAACGGAGGTCTTTCCTGTATTTGGATTGCCTATAAGCGCTACATTAATATTTTTGCTCATAGTGTGGCTTTATCTTCAATAAGATCCAACTCTATTTGAAGGGCAACGGATCTTCTGATGGCAATATGAGAACCATTAACATTTATGTACAGAGGATCCTTTAGAGGAGCTATTTGAATCAATTCTACCTCATTTCCCGGAAGGCACCCTAATTCTAATAATTTAATAGGCAGCATTCCCTTGGTAAATTCTTTAATAATTCCCCTTTCACCACGCTTTAAATGTGCAACGGTTGTAACCAATTTTTATTTAGATTGATTTTAAGTAAGGACAAAAATAATGGAAAAAGATGAGGTATTAGGGCAAATGTCAAAAAAAGAAAAACATGAAATTTCTTCAAATAAGAAGATTGGTTTTGGCGGTAAATGACGCTTCAATTAAGGTAAGACATTTTTAAAACCTTCAGATCCTGCAGTAATTTTGCCATTTCCTCTTTGTTGGTGCCATCATAAGTACCTCTTATTCTGCGCTCTTTATCGATCAAAATAAAATTTTCTGTATGTATCATATCAAATGGTCCACCATCACCATCATCTTTTACTGCCAGATAAGACTTTCTCGCCAGTTCATAAATATGTTTTTTCTCGCCGGTCACCAAATTCCACTTTTTGTCTTTAACCCCTTTTTCTAAAGCATATTTTTTAAGTTGTGCAACAGAATCTATATCTGGTGTAACGGAATGCGATAACAGTAGTACATCCTTGTCATTTGCAATCTGCGATTGTAAATAGACCATATTTTCAGTCATTATTGGGCATATAGTGGGGCAGGTAGTAAAGAAGAAGTCGGCCACATAGATTTTATCTTTATAAAAATCCTGCGTTATGGTCTCGCCGTTTTGGTTGGTAAGTGAAAAGTTGGCAATGGTATGGTATTTTTTTACATGGACCAGGGTACTATCTACCATTTCCGAATTAAAATCGGCGGGTTGATAAACCGGGAGCACATTTTTAGGTTCCAAGGCATTGTAAAACAAATAAATGATAACCATAGAAAGCAAAAGGAGTACGATTCCAAAAAATTTGTATTTACTAAAGAAAGAAAGCATTCGTAGTTTTTTGCAAAGGTACAGCGGCAAATGCTAGCATTCAAAAACTTTGATATGGCTTTGCTGCTAAAACTTTCTTAAATATCTGCGCGGGGCCATAGTTTCTTTTTATAAGACCTTGTAAAAGTGTACTTTTGTGCGCTTTACTTATAAAATCTATAAATGAGTCCTATACTTATAAAGACCATACAGTTTTTTCTGAGTCTTTCACTTTTAATAGTCCTTCACGAGTTAGGACATTTTATCCCGGCTAAGATATTTAAGACGCGGGTAGAGAAATTTTATCTTTTTTTTGATATTAAATTTTCCCTTTTTAAGAAGAAAATAGGAGAAACCGTTTATGGGATCGGATGGTTGCCACTTGGAGGTTATGTTAAGATAGCGGGCATGATTGATGAGAGTATGGACACGGCCCAAATGGCTGAAGAACCTAAGCCCTGGGAGTTTAGATCCAAACCGGCCTGGCAGCGACTCATTATAATGCTTGGAGGTGTTACGGTAAACTTTATTCTGGCGGTTATCATCTATATTGGAATGGCCTATTCTTATGGGGACCAGTACATACCCATGAGTAGTTTAAAGGATGGCATATGGGTTACTGAAAAGAATATTGGTGATGAACTAGGAGTGCAAACAGGGGATCAGATTGTAGCTATTGATGGGGAAGAAGTCAAAAATTTTGATAGTTTACTGGGGGAAATTATAAATGGGAATACGATCACTATTGAAAGAGATGGAACCACTATAGAAAAGGAGATTCCGGTAGATTTCATAGCCACATTATTGGAGGACGAGGATAAAATACGATTTATAAGTCCGAGACTGCCTTTTATTGTGGGAGGGATACCCGATGAATCAGCGAACAAGGATTCGGGCTTGAAAGTAAAGGACCAAATAGTTGGTATTGGAGATCAGAAAATTACATTTTTTGATGAAGCCAACCCTGCCATAGAGCGCTACACAGGTAAAAAAGTAGATCTTATAGTTAGTCGGGATGGAAGGGAAGAACAGATACCCGTTGTAATTAGTGACTCAGCCACTATTGGAGTTACTATTGGCGCCCTGCCCTTTGACCAAATGGAGGAGATGGGCTATTTTAGGTTAGAGACCAGGAAATACACTTTTGCAGAGTCAATCCCAGCTGGAATTGAGAAAGGGGTTACTACGCTTACCAGTTATGTAAAACAGCTTAAGAAAATATTTAACCCGGAAACAGGTGCCTATAAGGGCGTAGGAGGTTTTGCCGCTATTGGGAGTATGTTTCCGGATACCTGGAACTGGCCTGTATTTTGGTCAACCACGGCCTTGATATCCATCATTTTGGCTTTTATGAATATTTTGCCTATCCCAGCTTTAGACGGGGGACATGTTACCTTTTTATTGTATGAGATGGTAACTGGCAGAAAGCCCAGTGATAAGTTTTTGGAGTTTGCACAAATGATCGGATTCTTTCTTTTAATTGCATTATTATTATTTGCCAACGGCAATGATATATATAAATGGCTTTCTAAGTAGAAAACCGTTTTATTTTGTTGGGCTATTTGAAAGAAACTATTATATTTGCATCCCGAAAAACGGGG
>CBDTVT010000080.1:0-13007 GCA_965364275.1 uncultured Eudoraea sp.
ATGGAAATACGATAACTGTTCCAACAGCTGATGGTTCAGAGACCATAGTAAATGGGGCAGGGATTAATGTGGTTACCGGCACCGGAACATCTGGCGACCCATATGTAGTAACGGGCACAGAGGTTGATGGAGATATTACCAATGAGATAAACACAGGCTTTGCAGTAAATGCAGGCAACCTGGATATTACCGATAGCGATGGTACTTTATCAGTACCCCTAAGCAGCTTGGGAACAGACGACCAAGTTGCTTCCGAAGTAAATTCTGATGTCCCTGTAGATGTGGATGGCGATGGAAATACAGAAGCAACAGTAGAAGATGTAATCCAGGATATAGCACCTATTACAGCCAAAGCTGCCAGGATATTTTATCCGCCTTCAATAGCGGTAGATGCTTCTACAAATGGTGTAGGATATACGGAAAACCTTTACACACAGTATATAGCCCAGTTTGGAACGCCAACTGTAGCAAGTGCCGGTGCACCTGCGGCAGTTCCAACTTACGCTGCAACAGATTTATATTATTATGTAACCTATGCGGATCCTGCAGTTTTTGCCAACATGAGCATTGATGCGAGTGGAGTCCTGACATACGATATTGTCGGACAACCTTCAGATTACAATTCTTTAATTAACGTTGTATTTGTTGTTAAATAATAAGACATAAAAGCTCACAATAGATTTGAAGACTAATAACAGATATCATCTTCTAGTCCTCAGTATTGTTTTTACATTACTGGGGATTAGTGCATCCAATGCCCAATTTTTGCTTCAGGCGCCCAACAGTGGTGACGAAAGTAATTTTAGATGGTATGAAGCTTCAGATACTTCAACAGTTTTAAGTACTGATTTCTTTTATGAGACCAGTACCCCAGGGGTTTACTTTGCAACTTATGACGGTACTTTGTGTGGTTCAAATGCCACAGGGTATTTCATATTAACAGATTGTACAGCTCCTGATAACCAAGTTACTCTGGACATTACCGCAAATGTCAGTGGCAGTGCCACTGTTAGCTGGAACCCGGCCGTTGCAGGAAATCAATTACAGCCGGTTGTTACATCAACAACTTCGGTGGTTCGCTATATAGCCACAATAAATAAAGCCGGGAACTCAATAGATCTCCCTGGTTTTACAGTAGTGTGTCTGCAGCAAGCAGCTACCTTGGTAGATGACCTTATTACGCTCGATGAAGATACTTCTGCCGTAGTACCAATTTATGACAATGACAGCGATCTCCCAACAATTGGAACTTTGACAACTACGAATCCTCCTAATGGTTCAGTTAATATTAATAACAATGGGACCCCGAATGATCCAACAGATGATATTGTTACATATACACCAAATCCAGATTACAACGGACCCGATTCATTTGATTATACTGTCTGCAATACCACTGGAGATTGCAGTACAGCAACAGTTACGGTAGATGTGTTGCCTATAGTAGACGCATTACCTGATTCAATTGCCACAATAGAAGATATTGCCGTTGATATAGACATTTTAGCTAATGATAACGATATACCTACAATAGGAACACTCACCAATACAAGTCCGACTGATGGCACAGCTGTAATCAATAATAATGGTACTCCGGGAGATCCTTCTGATGATAATATCACATATACTCCTAATCCTGGTTTTCTTGGGACGGATTCCTTTACCTATACGCTTTGCGATAATTTATCCAATTGCAGTACAGCAACAGTTACCATTCTTGTAAACCCAATTGGAGTAGACCTTGATACAGACAATGATGGTATAGTGGACAGTTTTGAAGATTTGGATTTAGATGGGGATAATGATCCTTCAACAAATCCAACGGATACGGATAGTGATGGCATAGCAGATTATCTCGATATAGATAGTGATGATGATGGTATACCAGACAACGTAGAAGCTCAATCTACTGCAGACTACACGGCACCTAGTGGGATAGATGCCAATAATAACGGTCTTGATGATGTATATGAGAATGGCGGTGGATTAGGAATTCTTCCCGTGGATACAGATGGTGATAGTCTCCCTGATTATGTTGATACCGATAGTGATGATGACAATGTTCCAGATAGTATTGAGGGGCATGATATGAATAATGATGGTATTGCAGATGTAGTCTTTATAGGATCTGATAAGGATAATGATGGCCTTGATGACGGTTATGAGGGTTATACAACTATTGATGACGATGTAAACGATGAAATTGATGATCCTTTTGATATGTTGCCAAACACAGATAGTGATTCCGAATCTGATTATAGGGATACTGATGATGACGATGATCAAATAGCTACTGCTATGGAGGATGCCAATGGGGACGGAAATTTCGCCAATGATGATATGGATGCAGATGGCACACCAGATTATTTAGAACCTAATGCCAGCGAAGAAGATATTGAGGTATTTAATGTGGTAACGCCTAACGGTGACGGTATTCATGATGTTTTAAGCATTAGAGGGCTTGAAGATTTTCCAAATAATACAATTCGCATTTACAATAGATGGGGTGTACAAGTTTATACTACAAATGCATATAATACCCAGGGTAATGTCTTTGATGGTACATCTCAAGGTAGAGCAACTGTAGATGTAGACAACAAATTACCGGTAGGTACATATTTCTATATCCTGGATTATGAAAATGATGATGGTATACAGAAATCGCTATCCGGATACATATACATTAATAGATAAATCAATGCTAAAATTGACACGTAAAATTTATTTACAGAGAAGCCTGACAACACTGTCTTTTCTTCTGGTTGTTCTATTGACGGAAATTCTTTATGCTCAGCAGGATGCACAGTATACTCAATATATGTACAATACGATGAGTGTTAATCCGGCATATGCCGGTTCAAGGGGCCATATGAGTATGGCAGCATTATATAGATCTCAATGGGTAGGTTTGGATGGAGCGCCAAAAACGCAAACTTTCAATATGCATACCCCATTGGGATATAGAGGTATTGGTCTTGGAGTATCGATAGTAAACGACCAAATAGGACCTACGTCAGAAACATTTTTTGATCTGGACTTTTCGTACACCATACAACTGGCTAAGGAATCCCGATTAAGTTTTGGATTAAAAGCAAGCGCAAGTTTGTTAGATATCAGGTTTTCTGAGTTAAACCAGGATGTAACGAACCCTGGTGGACCGGACCCAACATTACAGCAGGATATTACTAATAGGTTTACACCCAATATAGGCGGTGGAGTCTATTACCATACAGATAGGTTTTATGCCGGGTTATCCGTTCCCAGAATTTTGGAAACTTCTCATTTTGATGAGAGCTCGCTTTCAACAGCCAAGGAACAAATGAATTTTTATCTTATTACAGGATATGTTTTTGATATGAGTGCATTTTGGAAGTTTAAACCTTCGCTGTTACTTAAAGCAGTACAGGGTGCTCCTTTGGGACTGGATTTATCGGCTAATTTTATGTACAATGATAAACTCATCATGGGGCTCGCTTATAGGTGGGATGCTGCGTTTAGTGCACTGATTGGGTTTCAGTTATCGCCTTCATTCTTAATAGGCGTAGCATATGACAGGGAAATTACTGAATTAGGACAGGCCACTTTTAATAATGGTTCCTTCGAAATAATTTTGAGATATGAATTTATTAAGGTCAAAGGAAACTTAAAGTCTCCGCGCTTCTTCTAAAATTTTCTCATACTTAGTTCCCTTACTAAATCAACTTTTTTGATAGTCTTACCCCGGAATATTGCGTAAAGGTGCTACTTTTGCAAGATGGGAAATAAAAAAGAGGAAAATGTTGTTCTCGTAAATCAATTAGATGAAGAGATTGGTCTAATGCCAAAAATGGAGGCTCATGAAAAGGCCGTACTGCATAGAGCTTTTTCGGTTTTTATTATGAATAAAAACGGTGAGACTATGTTACAGCAAAGGGCTCAGCATAAATATCATTCTCCCTCATTGTGGACAAATACCTGTTGTAGTCATCAACGTCAGGGCGAGACCAGTTTAGAAGCAGGTAAAAGGAGACTACAGGAAGAAATGGGTTTTAAAACAGATTTAAAGGAACTTTTCTGGTTTATTTATAAAGCACCTTTTGACAATGGTTTAACGGAACATGAGCTTGACCACGTAATGATTGGATATTATGAAGACCCACCAGTTATAAATAAGGACGAAGTGGCAGATTGGAAATGGATGAGTCCCGCAAAAATTAAAAAAGATATTACGGACAACCCAGAAACATACACGGTGTGGTTCAAAATAATATTTGAAAAGTTTTACGATCATCTCGTTCAAAACCATCAGATAAAATGAAGGTAAAAGTCAGCCGTAAGGCACATTTTAATGCTGCGCACCGATTATACCGTAAGGATTGGGATGATAATAAGAACAATGCAGTTTTTGGCAAATGTAATAATCCCAATTATCACGGACATAACTATGACTTAGTAGTTAGCGTGACTGGGGAAATTGATCCGGAGACCGGTTTTGTCATAGATATGAAAATTCTGAAAGATTTGATCAGGTCTGAAATAGAGAATGCTTTGGACCATAAGAATTTAAATGTTGAAGTTCCGGAGTTTAAGACATTAAATCCAACTGCAGAAAATATAGTTATTGTTATCTACAATAAATTACGGCCTCATATAGATTCGGACAAGGAGCTGGAAGTTATTCTTTATGAAACACCTCGTAATTTTGTCACCTACAATGGATAAATTATGGGCCTGAAAGTTGGGCAACTCATACCGCAATTTGTATTACCTGATCAGGATGGCAAGTTATTCAACAGTAATGAGATAGTAGGCAAGAAACCCTTTGTAATTTTCTTTTATCCAAAGGATTATACCCCTGGTTGTACTTTAGAAGTATGTTCTTTCAGAGACAGTTATGAGGAATTCACCGAACTTGGAGCACTAGTTGTCGGCATCAGTTCCGATTCTGAGAAAACACATCGTAGATTTGCATCAAAATATCGCTTACCATTCAAACTTTTGGCTGATAAACATAAGAAAGTACGCGGTTTGTTTAAAGTAGAGAGTAAGTTGTTTAATTTACTTCCGGGTAGGGAAACTTATGTGGTAAGCAAGGAAGGAGTGATACTGATGGTATTTAATAGTGTTAATGCCTCACAACATATAAACAAGGCGTTAAATACGCTTAAGAAATTGAAATCGAAATGAATTTATATCCATTTAAATTTTACCCTATACTTAAAGAACGTCTTTGGGGAGGTACAAATCTGGGCACATTATTAGGTAAAGAATTGGAAAGTGATCTCATTGGAGAAAGCTGGGAATTATCTGGAGTAGCCGGAGATGTTTCAATTGTTGCCAATGGCTCTTTTAAAGGAACTACCCTTACTGACTTAATTAATCGATTTCCTGAAGAGATACTTGGAAAAAGTGTCTTGGAACGATTTGGAAAAGAGTTCCCAATCCTGATTAAATTCATTGATGCCCAAAAAGATCTTTCCATTCAGTTGCATCCTGATGATGAACTTGCAAGAAAACGTCATAATTCTTTTGGCAAAACCGAAATGTGGTATATAATGGATGCCGATAATGATGCAGAGCTAATAATTGGGTTTAAAGAAGATATTTCTAAGGAAACATATGTGGAAAGTCTGAGGAATGATACATTAACAGACCTATTAAATTATGAAAATGTAAGTGAAGGTGATGCTTATTTTATAAATGCAGGCAAAATTCACGCCATAGGTGCAGGGATATTAATAGCAGAAATTCAGCAAACATCTGACCAAACCTATAGGGTGTACGACTATAATCGAAAAGATGCTCAGGGAAATCTAAGGGAATTACATACAGAATTGTCGATTGACGCCATTAGTTATACCAGGCAAGACGACTTTAAAGTTAGCTATGGGCAGGAAACAAACGTTTCTAACCCAATGGTAAATTGCCCCTATTTTAAAACCAACTTTATCAGTTTAAATAAAAATATCCAGTTCGATGTTTCCGATCAGGATTCCTTTACCATATACATGTGTATTGATGGAGAAATTTTGATAGAAAACGATTTTGGATCAATCTTGATTAAAAAAGGGGAGACAGTTTTAGTACCGGCTATCACCAGCCATATTCTTTTGAGTGCTGAACGAGCCAAACTTCTGGAAATTACTATTTGAAAAAGTGTATTTTTACACAAAATTATTGAGCAATGGCAAATATTAGAGAATTAAAAAAAGATATAAATTACGTATTAGGAGATATTATTGAAGCAGTTTATATTGTTGAGGCTTCCAATGACAAACCAGGTTCTAAAGAAGGGTCAGAGATTATTGATGGTGCGATTGCTACTTTTGATGATTTAATTTCAAAAGTTAATGACAAAGGGGTAGACAATAAAAAGGAGCACCTAAAAAGCGTCCGTAAAGAACTGGAAGAAAAAGCCAGAGGGTTAGTAGATAAACTTAATAAATTACCCTAGGTTTTTACCACTTGTATTATTAATTTTTTTTCTCTTCGAGATATTCTTGAAGAGCCCTCCCGTATTTACCATTGGCTACTTCCGGACTTAATGAATTATTAATAGAATCAAGGTAAATTTTATTTGCATCCGGCACTTCTTTTAAGGCTATATAAGGGGCAATATGATATTCTTTGTTATTAAGAGCAAAATTTAGAGCAAAGAGGTAACCCCTTTTGATATTCATGTCACTTGCTTTTTGAAGGGAATCCTGAGTTAGAGAATCTTTAGGGGTCGCAGGGTCATAAACTGCCCTGATAATTTCCAGATTTGTAGTGTTAAAACGGGACATGACTTTCCTGTATTCTTCAAATTTCTTCTGGTTTTCAGAACCTTTAATTTTTGCCTTGGTATCGAATGTGTTCCAATTGGTGTTAATAGTTATTGTACCGGGTTCGCCAAAAAAAGTAATCCTGTCATTTATATCATTATTGTCTTTTTTATCGAGGTATAAATAAAAAATTTCAGGGCTTTCCAGCTCAGTTTTAAACAGGAAGTTCCCATCACCTTCAACTTTAAGTGAATCTATTACAACAAGAGAAGTATCTGGTAAATGTTGAAGATAAAGCGTGCCTTTTTTTAATCCTTTTACCTTACCGGTAACTGTCATGGTATTTTCGGTATCCTTAGTTCCGCAAGATGCTAATATGGCACAGCTTAGTATAGTAATTATTAAGTTCTTCATAGTATTTTATTTCTGCCGCAAATATCATTAAAGTTTGTTGGAAATTTAAACTTTTGAAGCAATTTCCATAAGTAGGCCACATAAATAAGCACCGGCGGTCCCTACTACATAACCCAAGACAGCTAATAGAATGCCTACAGAGGTAAGCGACGGATGAAACTCTGCTGCCACGATTGGTGCAGATGCCGCTCCACCTACATTTGCCTGACTTCCTACTGCCAGGAAAAAGTATGGCGCTCTAATAATTTTAGCCACAAGAATTAATAATCCCGCATGTATGGAAATCCAGATTAGCCCTACTGCAATTAAACCTGGTTTGTCCAAAAAGCTTCCCAGATCCATTTTCATTCCAATGGTAGCCACAAGGATGTAGATAAATAATCCTCCAATTTTACTTGCTCCGGCTCCTTCGTAATTTTTGGCCTTTGTGAAGGACAGGATTATACCAATGGTCGTAGCAAAAACAACCATCCATAAAAATTCTGAACCCAGGGAAGAAAGGGCTTTTTGCTTATTCCGGATAACTTCAAAATTTTCCTGTAAGAATTCTGAAAAATGGAAGCCACTAAAATGAGCAATACCAACTGCTGTAAACGCCAAACTCAACATAATTATATAGTCGTGAAGCGTTGTAACCCGCGTAATTTTTGCAGTATATTCAGAAACTTTTATTTTAAGGGTTTCAATAGAAGAAGTATCAGCTTTTAACCACTTGTCAATCCTATCAGACTTCCCAATACCCAGAAGAATTATGGCCATCCAAATATTTGCAACCACGATATCTATCAGTACCATGTCCCCGAATTTTTTGGGGTTATAAGCAAAAACTTCAAGCATGGCTGCCTGATTTGCCCCACCGCCAATCCAGCTTCCCGCAATTGTCGATAAGCCTCTCCAAACCGCATCAAAATCATTCCCCCCCACTGTTTCAGGGGAAAATATTGAAACTATTAAGATGGCAATCGGACCGCCCACAATTATACCGGCAGTTCCTGTTAAGAACATAATAAGTGCTTTGGAACCAAGATTCACTATAGCTTTAAGATCTATACTTAAGGTCATGAGTACCAATGCCGCCGGTAGTAAATACCTGCTGGCAATATAATACAGATTTGAATTTTCTTCAGAGATGAGTCCCGAACTGGTTAATATTGCTGGCAGCAAATAGCACATTAACAGAGTTGGAACAATTTTATAGAATTTTTTCCAAAATCCGGTTTTAATAGAAGAAGTGTAAAATACAAAACCAAGACAGAGACATAATAAACCAAAAATTACGGTGTCCTCGGTTATTGGTAAATGGTCCATGGAAGTTATTTAAAAATGAAAAGCCTTCAAATATAATGAAATTAGATGGGGCTATTTACTATAAAAATGCACCTAAATATTCAACCAATAAGTTATTTTTAGAGTAATAGATCTGGTCTTTGGCGCAAAACCATCTACAAAATAATTATCATTATATACCAGAAAAAGATCTGATAGCGGAGCAAAACGCCATTGTAATCTAGAATTTATACCAAAGTTGTCTTGCTGATTGCTATATTGAATTAAGGTTGACCAAAATATTGATTTGCTAAACGTCACTTCAATTTTAGGGCTTACCAACCATATATCTGCACTGGGGTAGGGGTCGGGCAGTTCAATTTTATCATACCTCATTAGCAGGGATAGAAATACTTTAGGTTGGAAACGAAAAGTCATTCCGCCTGCAACAGTAAATCGGTTCCCATTAAAAAACCGGCCAATAGAAGGTTCAAGAGCATATGAGAAAATTTTTCTACGGTCAGAATTGAACTCTGCTTTAACACTGTTGTAATGATATCCCTGATTCCCTGGTAATGGTATCCCACCATCGGTATCCGTTGGGTCGAATTCATCGATTAAAAAAGTATACTTATTTGAGAATTCCGCACTGAACCTGGATTGGTCTTTAAACCTGGCTTCCCATTGCCCTCTGAATTCATTGTCTGTATTCTTAAAATCCATACTTGGACTCCATATGAAAATGGGCAAGAACTGAAAAGCATGATTTTGAATAAAACTATTTTTGGGCCAAAATACGCGTTCAAGAAATACAAAGTTTTTTAAAATATCCGTACGCCTTACAAAACCCAAATCCGATCTGAAATCTTCGCCTACATATACCAATTTACCTGACGCCTTGTAATTTCTTGAGTTGTATTCCAGGCGCGCACCAGTTGCTAAATCTTTACCATTACTCTCTGGTTGAAATGACTTTTGAAAAAAGATTTTCCCATTCCATAGATTATCCTGTGAAATTAGATTGTAATCCAGTCCCAGTACACGGTTGTATTTATCTTCTGGTAAGAGAAAATCATAATCCTTAATAGATTGCCTGTTAATAAAGAACAAGCCAATATTTGACCTTGCAAAAACTTTCTGCTGCAGGGCAAACATCATATTGTTATTAGATGGGATTTCATTTTCTTCATCTGATGCAGTTTGAAGATTAAGAAAACCCAACCGTAAGTCTTTAGTTAATTTCCCACTGAATCTAACTCCTCCTATGATTTTATTTTCAATAGTATTATCCGCAGTATCCTTTGCAATACCTATCCTTCTTGAAAAAAAAGGGTTTGCATCTCTGGAGTCACCAAAACTTCCAAACAAGTCATTATTATCTATAAAGAATTGTCTTTTCTCGGGAAGTGAAACTTCAAAACGCGTGAGATTCGTCACCTGATCATCTACTTCAACTTGAGAAAAATCAGGATTTACAGTAATATCCAGATTCATGCTATTACCAATAGAAACTTTTGCATCCCCACCAACCGAAAACTTATTAGTGGTATTGTCTTCCTCAAAATCTTTAAGTACGCTTCCATTTACATATGGAATAAGTGCTAATGGGGTTTTGGACTTACCAAGGGGTTTTTCAAAAACCATATCCCCCATAAATGTCAAACCCGCTATAATTTGATTTTGTGGAATATTCATCCAGGTACTGGTTTCGTTAGATTGATTGTCGAACCGGTAGCTGTTAAACCTCCATTTTGTTTCGCCCTCTTTAAATTTAAATGAAGTAAGTGGAATAACCATTTCAGAAGTATACCAGGTGTTATAAATCTTTGAATCTCCTTTCCACTTTACATCCCAGGTTGTAGTGAAACTCCTGAAGTCCAGGCCTCCCCCGGAAACAAGGCCCTCTCTGCGCACCCCATATGGGTTTATGCCAAATAAAAAGGCGTTTGTAGCATCATTAAATGTGTCAAAAAGCAAGGTAATGTTATCGCTGTTTCCGGCCCTATAATCTCTTTTCAACGATTGAATGGCATAATCCCTACCCAAAGCATATACCGTAATTCCTATATAAAGGTTTTTATCGTCATATAACATTTTAATATCAGTCTGTTGTCTGGCTTGTATGGAATCCAGAGGAAAATATTCCCAAAATTCATTGGCACTATTCGCAGTTTCCCATATAGGTTCATCCAAAATCCCATCAGGGACAATATTCTTATTAATATGTTTAACAATAAACGATTTGGTTTTATTCTGACCGTAGTAAAGAGAGGATTTAATATTACTCTGTCCGTAAAATACTATAGAAGTAAATAATAAGGCTAAAAAAGCAAGTGTTTTTACCATTTAATTTGGATTAGACATTAAAGGAAGTCTAGACAAATTTTAAAATTGTTTTAATAGAAAATAGGATACAAAGATCTTAGTTTTAATTTAAGGGACAATGCCATTTCTGCAAACGACCGGAGTTGTATTGTGAACGACATATTCCTAAGTATTTCATTGAACTATTTTTGGCTAACTGATAACATTTTAATGTGTTATAAAAGACCAAAATTACAGTAATATTCTTTAAAATTTTATCAAATTACAAATTTCCATGATCTACGTGTGTGATGCTAGTTTTACTGCTTGAATTTTTTGGTTTTCTTCTTTTTGGGGTTTTTAAAAAGTCTTTTAAAGAAACCATCACGTTTTACTGGTTCACAATCAAGCAATGAAATAACTGCAGCATCCGGTTTAATAAACCTGGCCCGGGTTATGTAATTATAGGATGCATCTTTGTTTAATTTTTGCATCCAAATGGCAAAAATGGGCAACGCAGCACTGGCACCCTGCCCAAGTGAGGTGTTCTTAAAACCTATTTCGTGATTATCCAAACCTACCCATGTTACATGAACTAATTTAGGGGTAAGTGCAACAAACCATGCATCTTTATTATTCTGTGTTGTTCCGGTTTTACCAGCAATATCATTTTTTAATCCATAGGTATTTCTTATTCTGCTTCCCGTTCCTTCATTAATCGTGGCTTTCATAAATTCGAGCATAATCTGCCGGTTTTCTTCACTGAATGCCTGAACTTTTGATATAGTTGGAGTAAAAGTATCAAGTATGGAATCTTTGTAATTATTTATGCTGCTTATCAATATGGCTACAACTGGTTTCCCGTGATTTACATAACTGGCATACGCTCCCGCCATTTCTTCAACACCAATTTCTCCTGTGCCCAGAGCTAAGGAGGGTAATTCTGGTAAATCTTCTGTAATACCCATTTTTTTAGCCTGGTCCAGGACATTCTCTATGCCTGTTCTTTCCAAAACTTTTACTGCCACAGTATTCACAGAATTACTCAATGCCTGTTTCATGGAATAATTCATAAAGGTTTCTTCTTTATTCCCGGAATTTGAAGGAGACCAACCCTCTAAATTTTTATAGGCTACTTCTTCTGCGGAAAAATAGGTGCAGGGTTCAATTCCAGATTCCAATGCCGCAGTATAAACTATTGGTTTAAATGTAGACCCCACTTGTCTTCTGCTCTGTGAGATATGATCATATTTAAAAACTTTATAATCAATTCCACCTATCCAGGTCTTAACTGCGCCAGTATTTGGATCTATAGAAATAGAACCGGTATTAAGAAATTTCATATAATGCTTAATACTGTCTATAGAACTTATTTCCAGTTCTTTTTCGCCTTCCCATGAAGTAACAGTCATCACTTTCTTCTTTTGTAAGCTATCCAGTGCCTGTTGTTCATTCAACCCCTGTTGAATTAGATTTTTATAGGCTATAGATTTCTTCACCGTCTTAAAAATTAATTTTTTGTCTGTAAGCCATGGAGCCGATTTACCATAGCTTTTTTCAAAACTTTTTTGAAGGGATTTCATATGAGTCTTCATAGCTTCTTCTGCTAAAACCTGCATTTTATAATCGAGAGTAGTATAAATTTTGAGTCCAGAAGTATAAATATTATAGGAATTTCCCCGTTCATTTTGCTTTTTACACCAGTTGAGAACTTGTTTTCTTACTTCTTCTCTGAAATATGGAGCCAATCCGTGATTATGATCATAATCTCTATAATTAATAGTTAACGGCAGAGCTTTTAAACTATCATTTTCTCCTGCTTTTATAAATCCTCTTTCGGCCATGGAATTCAGTACCAGATTTCTTCGTTGAATACTATTTTTAGGAAAAACTCTCGGATTATAAGTGTAGGTAGCCTTTAGCATTCCTATCAGAACTGCAGCTTCTTCAATCTTTAGTTTATTGGAGCCTTTGCTAAAGAATTTTAGGGAGGCGCTTTCTATGCCAAACGTATTATCACCAAAAGAAACTGTGTTTAAATAGTGCATTAAAACCTCTTCCTTGCTATAAATTTCTTCAAGTCTCGAGGCAACTATCATTTCTTTAATTTTATCAACGGTCAAATAGAATTTTCCCGTGCTTGATCTGGGATATAGATTTTTGGCCAACTGCTGACTAATGGTACTGCCCCCGCCCGAGGCTTTATTTTGCAATAAAACTGTTTTTACCGCAACTCTTAACAAGCTTTTGTAGTCTATTCCGGAATGCTCATAAAATCGT
>CBDTVT010000081.1:0-12894 GCA_965364275.1 uncultured Eudoraea sp.
TCCGTTGCCTTATCAATATCCATGGGTATTACCATAAAAAAATCTTTGGCAACATCAGTTTCCTTCCAGGCTTCATCATCGGCAAGGCCATCAATTTTTATGGGTAAATGGGTTTTTCGAATATTTAAGCGAAAATCTTCGTTCTTTTTTTGGGCATTAAGTTGTAGTAGTAATGTTAAGAGAATTAAAGTAAATGGAAACTTTTTCATACTACTTTTTTAATGAATCCACCTGAATTCTTAAACACCTAACACGACCGTTACTTAGAGTATCAGTTAAATGAAACTTAGAATCCTGGCTTAGTTATTCTAAATCTATGATAAAGTAAATTAAAAATTGCAAAAGAACCAGAAATTTAACCGGCAATAAGACAGTAAAAAAGATCCGCAAAGCGAGGCCTGATAAAAAGTGAGACATTAATATTTTAAGCTTCCAATTCTTTAAGAATATTTTCTGCAGAGTTAGTTATGTTTTTGTAGCACTTATAACCCCATCTTGCAAAGAAGAACAAGAAAATAGCCATTATTGGCAGATATATCAGCCAGATTCTGCTTTGCAGAAAAAGATCCTTATTATTCATGATTTTACTAAATACGGGCAAGCATGTAAACATCAAGACAAAACTCAAATAGATCCCAACCCTTTGCATAAGCAATAATTGACTCTTTGCCTTTGTATAACCTACAATAGTTTCTTTAAAACTATTTTTTACAATATTCATGCGCTTAATTTTTCCTAATAATCCCAAAGTAATAATGGGTAAAATTATTAAGAAAGCAACGGTAAATATGCCGCAGGCTAGAAGGTACCAGGTGTCTAACTTATCCATGTTAACCAAAAAATAAATGGCCATGATGAAACATATTACTGCTCCGATTGATTCATAAAATGTGATCTTATCAAACTTTGTCCTATATCTTTCCTGTGTCATTTTCATAATTAATTCATTGGTTAGTTTTTTTTGCTGCTCTAATTGATCACTCATTTCTGACCAAATTGTTTGGATTTCTTCTAAGTCCATAATTTATTTTTTCAATATTCTTGATTTTAATTTTTGCTTAATTCTGGAAATACGCGTTCCAACATTAGTTTCGCTTAATCCCGTAATCTCCGCAATCTCTTCATACTTTTTACCTTCTAATAAAAGGAGTATTAAACCTTTTTCAAGTATGTTCAACTGGTGAATATGTTCATATACCATTTTCAAGCGGTTTTCAAATTCTGTATCATAATTTTCCGTTTGTTTCAGAACAACCTGATCTATGCCAGTTGTATTGGAATGTTTTTTGCTTTTTTTTAATTGACCAATTGCGGTATTTAAAGCTATACGATACATCCAGGTACTAATTTTAGATTCATTTCGAAAAGAATCAAAGGACTTCCACAATTGGTAGACAATTTCCTGGTATAAATCTTTTTGGTCCTGTCCGTTTTGCGTATAGATCGTAGTAATTTTAAAAATCACGCCTTCATTTTCCTTGATTATCCTGGTAAATGATTCTTCTTTACCCATATTTTCACAACTTCTGTTTAATTAGTAGGCCAATGCCAAAAAAAATCACATGTTTTTAAAATTTTTATCGGGGGGATGAAAATTGCCAATTTATGAATAGGAATCAAAAATGGTATTTCCAATAAAAGGGCAGTAAAGGTTTTATTAGTTTAACTAATTAAGACTAAATGGAATAACATCTCCAGAAAACCTTTTAGTTTAATTGTCGAACAAACTTTGATCCAGTCCTGGCAGTAATTTTAAAGCATTTTTATAATATACTTTTCTCAATACTTCATCCGGGAGATCCAGGCCATACATAGCCCAGAATGCATGATATTTTTTATAGTAAGGAAAATATTCATCGGCAGTTTCCAAAACTCTGAAATAGGTTGGAAACTCTTCTGGTTTATAACTGTCTTTGCCAAATAGGATACGATCCTGATATGTAATAAAGAACTTTTGAGCAGCTCGAGGCTGTCTCCCGAGCTCTGCTATAATTGCACCAATTCCCACATACATATTTGGCATTTTTTCTAAAAGCTCGGCTAGCTTTTGTAAATTATTGGCATACCATCCCATATGAGCATTAATGAATTTAGTTTGCGGATGGTTCTTAATCATATTATGTTGCTCTTCAATTATTTGTTCCCATGAAGCGGGATTATCTGCTGAGCGCTTCCTTCGCGGTCTGGTTTTTAATTCTAACCAACGTTCATTATTGCTATCCATTGGATCCCAGAACGACTTTGGATCTGCGGCATGTATTAGAACCGGAATACCCAATTCCCCGCATTTGGCCCAAATAGGATCTAAGCGACGGTCATCAATGGCTATTCGTTTCCCGTTAATATCCTTATTTCTAAGCCCCAGGCTTTTATATATTTTGAGTCCTTTAGCACCGTTTTGTACATCTTGTTCTAAATTCTTCACTGCATTTTCTGCCCAATCTACATTTCCTACTCCTTTGAAATTTACGTTGGCAAATACTACAAACCTATTTGGATAATTCTGGTTAACATTGTCCAGCATATTTTTAAGACCTTCACCAGACCCTCCGCTTAAGTTAACCATAACGGCCATATTGAGATCATCCATAGAGGTAATCAACTGGGATAAGTCCTGGGTGGCCATCTTAAACTGATGACTATGAATATCAATAAAAGGATACTTTGCCTTCTCAACTATATTTTCAGTAACCACGAGTGTGGATTTCGGATTGTACTCTTCAAAACTCATTTCCTGGGAATGTGCCTGAAATAATAAAGTTAAAAGAAATAAAGGAAGAAGATGGTTTCTAACCGCGGTCATATATATGTTATTTTGATATTCGAAATGTACTATAAATCTATGATGCATTTACTTGAATTATTAAATAAAAGCAATCTTGTATAATTAGGATTTGTTGTTGGACATTTTTAAGAGCTTATTATAATCTTCCAAAGTATCCACATCATAAGCTTTTCCTAAGGGATTCAAACCAAAAACTTTATCCCCAAGTTTCTTAAGAAATAACTGTGCACCATGATCGCCATCCAATTTCTGTAAATCAGTAAAATAAATTCGTTCAAATAGAGCCGGTACACCGATTTTATCGGCATATCTGGTACCAATAAGTTCAATTTTACCACTGTTATACAGATCTATCATCTCATTAAGATATTCAGTATCTATTAAAGCCTGATCCGCAAGAAGAACAAGTACTGCATCTGTATCTTTATTGTTATGCATCAGAAAATTAACGCCACATGATATTGAGGCTCCTAAGCCAAGTTTCCAATTCGTATTTTCAAGAAAAATTACATTATCAGTTTTAATAGTCTCTTTTATTGGCCGGGCATTAGAACCAAGGACGACAATTACCTCACTGGCCTTGGATAATTTGGCTATTTTAATAGTATGCTCCAGAAGAGTTGAATCTTTCCATGGTAAGAGCTGCTTAATTTTTCCCATTCTACTGGAAGATCCTGCGGCAAGTATTAAAATAGTTACCTTAGAATTCATCAATTATGTATTGTTCCTAATTTATTCCTTAAAAGCATGGGTTCTTTTTTACGAATTACTGTCAGGATTTCAGCTATTACAGATACCGCAATTTCCTGCGGTGTTTCTGCACCAATATTTATTCCGGCCGGTCCGTAAATAGACTCAAAAAAATCATCTGTAACATCCAAGTCGTACTCCATAAGTTCATTTAACAGTTTTTCTCTTCGGGATGAAGGCCCCAATAATCCAAGATAAATTGGTGTTACTCCCTTTAGTCCAACTAAATACTTAAGATCTTTTACATAGCTGTGTGTCATCAGTACAACTCCGGTCTGATTATCTATTAATTGCGGTTGAAATTCTTCAGGAATTTGTGAAAGAAATTGCTGGGCTCCGGGAAAATCAGCAATACTCTTTTCTTCAGATGGTGATGCTATGACGGAAACCTCCCATCCTGTCATGGCAGCATATGAGCATAGTTGGACTGCGTCATGTTCTGACCCAATTATTACCAATTTAAAACACGGGGTCAGTTTTTGCCGAAATACCTCGACTCCTTTTTTACTTTCAAAATCGGGCCTCAGTGTTAAGGAACTGCTATCAACTTTGAAAAGTGAGCCTAACTCATTACTAATACCTTCCTGCCTTGTAAAATATGATACAAGCTCAAAGCTTTTCCGTTCTTTAACGGTCTGCCAAAAAGTTTTTATAGTGGTCTCATTTGGAATAAATGGTTCTAAAAGAATATACAAGATACCTTCACAACCCAAACGATAACGACCATCGTAGGTCATAACTTTAGATATTCCACTGCTAAACACACTTTCGGCCTGTCTTTGTACTTCCTTCTCTACACATCCCCCACTGACGGCGCCAATCATTTTCCCATTATCAAGGATTAGCATCCGTACTCCAGGACGTCGATAAGAAGATCCTTCCAGCGCCACAACAGTTGCGAGAACTGCTTTGTTGCCAGATTTGTTTTTTGTTTGGTAGGCAGTGAATATATGTTTTAATTCATGAGTCATTTAAATAAGAGTTCTGGTACTTAAAAAAGTTACTTTCTCATCCATGGCATATGGTACTTCCCTCGGAGTTAATTTAATAAATCCATCCGATCTGGATAAACTGGTAAGGTCACCAGAACCATTATCTTTTACTAATTTGGCTTTTAGCAAACCATTTACCCATCTGATCTTCACCCCTAGAAAACGAGTCATGCTGCCTTTAATGGTTATAGCTTCTTCTAAAAATACCTCAACATTAGGAATAGGTAATCCCAATGATTTTTGTAACCAATGTTTAAAATAAATATGATAATTGGTAAATGTTGATATTGGATTTCCGGGGAAAGAAAATATTACTGTCTTTGTGTCTTTATGTACACCAAACCAGAAAGGTTTACCAGGACGCTGTAATACGCCGTGAAAAACTTTTTCTGCACCTAATTCCTCAAGCACTTTAGGAATAAAATCGAATTTTCCCTTAGATACGCCCCCGCTCAACAGCAAAACATCCATTTCCTGGATAACGTATGATAATTTTTGTCTTATCATATCCTTATCATCCGACAAATGTAAAAGCAAAGGTTCTATACTTTCTTCGTCTAGCGCTGCATACAAGGTGTAAGAATTTGATTTTCTTATTTGATGAGGCAAGGGATGGTCTTCCACTTCAACAAGTTCATTACCTGTCGAAATAACGGCGATACTCGGTAGTTTTTTAACTTCAACAGCAGATTTCCCAACTGCCGCCAATACCCCTATTTCCGCAGCTGTAATTTTTGTGCCTTTATTTATAACCAGCTCACCTTTTTTCTTATCACTTCCTTTATCATGAATGTTTTGTCCTCTTTGAGTTTTCTCATTGAGATTGGCAATTCCATGTTCAATAGTAATATCCTCATACATAACAACGGTATCCGCTTCAAAGGGGACAACAGCCCCTGTCATGATTTCTACACAATGGTCTTCTTCTAAGAATTTATATGTGCGTTGACCTGCAGCAACTATTGATTTAATGTCAAATGCCATTCTACCGTTCTCAATAGCGTTATAATTTATTGCTATTCCATCTTTAGTAGCACGATCAAATGGGGGAAAATCCCTATCAGCGAATATATCATCTGTCAGGACTCTGCCTATAGCCTTTTTTATGGATACTGTTTCTGTTCCATAGTTTTGACTATGGTCTAAAACAAGATTATATGCATCTGCAAAAGAGATCATAGAATATCATAAAAGTGTTTTGTACAAATACACTCCTTAAAGCCGAATGAAACAATAGGGTAGTTCACAATTAAATAAGTAATGCGTTATACTGGTTTATTCCACCCAAGATATTATAAATAACGGTTTTACTATTAACTTTTAATAATTTTTGTTGTGCGATTCTACTTCTAATACCAGATTGACAAATAATATATATGGGATTTGTAAAATCTATTTCACGATTACGAGTTTCTATTTGCTCCATCGGAATATTTATCGAATTTACAAGATGATTTTGCTTATACTCCTCTTTTGACCTGACATCAATGAGTTGAAAAGGGACTTTACTTTCCATTTGATGATAAAATTTATTGGCTGAAATTGAATTAATACTTTCGCATTCATCCTCAAAATAATAGTTACCCAGAACCTTAATTTTTTTGTTTTCAAGAATTAATGGAAATTTCACTTTGAGAAATGATTGATCTAATCCATTGTAAATAAGTAACAGGCCTGATAATACTTTATCTTTCCTTGTAATTATTTTAACAACTTCCAGAGCTTGTAAACTGCCCACAATACCAGGAATAACACCAAGAACACCATTTGTATTACAATCGGGAATCTCGTCATTAGATGGCATCATAGGAAATAAGCATCTGTAAGTTGGCCCTTGTTGGTAATTAAAAACGCTTAATTGAGCCTCAAATCCGTGAAGTGCCCCATAAACAAATGGTTTGTCCAGGATGACACAGGCGTCATTAATTAGATAACGAGTTGGGAAATTGTCTGTTGCATCTACAATAACATCATAATCAGCAAGAATGGTCAAAGCATTATCGCGTGTCAAAAAGGTATCGTGCCCTATTAATGTGGTGCCAGAATTTTGCGATTTTAATTGCTCTAAAACTACTTCAAGTTTCGCTTTTCCAATATCTTTTTCACAATAGATCACCTGTCTTTGTAAGTTGGTAATCTCTACCTTATCCCCTTCTACAATTCCAATGGTTCCAATACCCATTGCATTTAAGTATTGTAGTACAGGAATACCAAGGCCACCTGCTCCTACTACCAAAACGCCAGATTTTAGTAATAAATCCTGTGATTTCTGGCCAAATTCTTTGAGTGAAGTTTGACGTATGTAGCGATTTGTATTCAACTGGATTCTAATTTGGATAATACTTCTCTATAGTCTTCCTCTGAGTTTGCATTCATTAAAACAATATCATCCTTAGGAAAGACCAATTTAATCTCAGAATTAATCAAAAATTTCCTTGGACAACTGCTAGTCGCTTGCTTTAAATAATCTATCGAATTGGCTAATCCGTGAGGTTCCCATATTGCAGCCAACGGTTCAGGTAAGCCACTTTTCTTTGTAGCGAATGCCGTTGCATTTTTTTTACAATCTCTTGCAGCTATCAATTGATTTATTGCTGTCAGATCTATTAACGGAAGGTCACAGGCTAATACGAGCCAGGCAACTTTAGGATAGGCATAATGTGCACTCAACAAACCATTAAAAGGGCCTTTATATTCATCCATGTCGATTATTGTGGATATACCCTCTGAAATTTCTGATTCCTGCTCTTTTCGTATACTTAAAAATGTTTTATTGCAAACCTGGGATAGCAAATTATATATATGCTCTCTCTGTGGGAGATCATGATATTGTATAACACTTTTATCCTGACCCATCCGGGTACTTCTACCTCCTGAAAGTACCAGTCCATATAATTTTATTTGTGAGTTTCTATCTTCGATTTCCATCGTTCTTTAGTATTACCAATATAAGCTTACTAGTTTGGACTTTTAGCATTAACCACCAATGGAGGTCATGGAATTATCAAATACTCCTTTGTGTTCCTTCTGGGCTTCAAAGCCAGTAACCGCCCTGTTGCCAATGACATCTTGTATTGCGTGTTTAATATTATATTCGGAAGAATTACCTCTTATTATTTCTCTGAGATTAATTTTCGGAGGGCCATATAAACAGGTAATAACATCTCCCAAAGCAGTTATTCTTAACCTATTACAACTACCGCAGAAAGTTCTGCTAAATGAAGGAATAATCCCAACATTACCTTTGTGTCCTGTTATCTTATAATTAATTGAGGTAGAAGTTTTTGGGGATGGTATTAATTGAATGGAGGGGTATGCCTTACTTATGTGAGCTAAGATAGCTTTGTAATCCCATTTTATAGTATTGAATTTTTTAGATCCACCATTAAATGGCATTTCTTCCAGGAATCGTACACTTACCGGGTAGTGCTTTTGCAAATCCAAAATTGGAATTATGTCTTGTTCATTCTGATTGTCAAGTACTATAAAATTAATACGGACATTAAACCCTTCTGTTATAAGCCGTATAAGGTTATTATGAACGATATCGTAGTGATCACGACGTGTTATACGTTCAAAAGTATCCTTATTTATGGCATCCATACTTACATTAACATCCTTAATACCAAGCTCTTTTAGTTCATCAATATAAGGACCAATCAATGTAGCATTTGTGGTAATTGAAAGTTCTTTAAGGCCCTCATTATTCTTAAGATTTCTGAGAAGGACCATCAAATCTTTTCTAACAAAAGGTTCTCCGCCAGTTATCCGAATTTTATCAATACCCATTTGAACAAGTAATTCGCCAATTTTTGAAAGCTCCCCGATGGTCATTAGCTCATCATTCTTAGCAAAGGCTATGCCTTCAGATGGCATACAATAATTGCATCGCAGGTTACAACGGTCTGTTACAGCCAGGCGCAAATAATTTATATTTCTATTGTGATTGTCTATCAGCATTTAAAATACCATATTTGGTTTAACCTATTTCATAGATACTAACCTCCGCTTACCGGCGGAATCAATGCGATTTCATCAACACTATTTATTGTAAAATCATCGGCTGCATAATTGTTATTTACAGCTACTGCCAGAGAACTAAGCCTGTTTAACTCAGGAAAAGTTCTGCCAAGATAGGATTTTAATTCTCCAACGGTGTTTAACTTTGCAGATTTCGCAATAGGCACTGACAGGGTTGAACTACCAACAATATCCTTGGTTATACCAAATAATAATATCGTCATATTAACCAATTATTTCCTTTTCAGGACCTTTAAGCAGTTCCGGATATTTGCTAAAAGGTTGTTTATACAATCTCTTTCCGGTTGCTGCTTTAAAAGCATTTGCAATTGCACCACCTGCAGGAGGTAGTGTTGGCTCACCCAGTCCGGTTGGTGAAAACTCGTTCTGAATCAGATGAGTTTCCACTATTGGAGCTTCTTTCATCCGAATCAATCGATATTTGTCAAAATTGGTAGCCTGGGGTATTCCGTTCTGAAAGGTTAAATCACCATACATTGAATGGCCAATGCCATCAATTACGCCGCCTTCTATCTGATTCAATGCCCCCAAGGGATTTATGACAATTCCACAATCTACAACACAGGTTATTTTTTTAACCACGGGATTACCATTCTCCAATACTACATCTGCCACTTCCGCAACGTGACTGTTATGGCAGTAGTAATTAACAAATCCCTGGTAGACCCCTTCAGGTTTTGTTCCCCAGCCAGATTTTTCAACGGCGGTCTTGATTACCTTTTCCATTCTCTCCGGGGAATATTGAATGCGTTCATCGGTGGTTCCTTTAACTTTTTGTAGTAAATCTAATCTGAGTTGTATTTTATCTACTTCCATCATCTCGGCTAATTCATCAAAGAAACTTTGTTCGGCAAAGGCAAGGAAGTTGGTATAAGGTGCTCTCCATGCACCGGTTGTAATATTGCTCTGATATTTGGCCACATCAACCTGGTAATTTTCAATTGCGCCAGCTGGAAAAAAGTTGGGTATCAGGCCATACATATTAGAGTTTATAGCCGCTTCTTTTAAATGATATCCTGTTATTTTTCCATCTTTAACAGCTGCTTTAATTCTATATTTTATTGCCGGTCTGTAAATACCATCAGCCATGTCATCCTCTCGAGAAAAGACAACCTTAACCGGTTTTTTGGCCAGATTTGAAATCTCTGCAGCTTCTACTGCAAAATCACCGTATAATCTTCTCCCGAAACCACCACCCATCCTTGTCATCTCCAGATGAACGTCCTTAAAATCTCGTTCTAATAATTCTGCGATATGTTTAGCGGTTCCTTCCGGTGTTTGAGTAGGACCTACCAAATGAATCTTTTCTGCGGTTACATTTGCATAAAAGTTCATTGGTTCCAAGCAGTTGTGCGGCAGGAAAGGAGATTCATAGGTTCTTTCCAAAACCTTATCTGCCTGTGCAAAAGCTTTTTTAACATTGCCGTCTGCACGGAGTGTTTCAAATTTGTTACCGTCTAATAATCCCAACATCAATTTATCGTGATCTTCAGTACTTTCCAATTTTGAATCTGCTTTCCATTCCGCCTTTAAAGCTTTTTTACCCTTCATTGCGGACCAGGTGTCTTTTGCCAAAACGGCTATTTTATCACCAAACTTGAGTACTTCAATTACACCATCTATTGCCGTAGAAGCTGAATCATCATAGGACTCCAGTTTTTGTCCAAATGCCGGTGGTCGCATTACAGAGGCAATGACCATTCCTTCTGATTTATAATCTACCCCAAAAAGAGGTTCACCTGTAATTATTTTATCGATGTCGACATTCGAAGCATCGGTCCCAATTATTTTATAGTCTTTTACATCTTTAAGAGTAACTTCCTCTGGTATCTCAAGAGCCGCAGCTTCATTTACAACTTCTCCATAACCCAATGTTTCTCCTGCAGCATTACTAATAACGCCTTCATTAGTAGTGCATTCAGATGGATCAACCCCCCATCTGGCGGCGGCGGCATTAACAAGCATTTGTCTTGCTGTAGCCCCTGTTTCCCTTAAGGGATCCCAGCCAAATCTAATAGACTGGCTTCCTCCGGCCACCTGCCTTGTGTAATTATTTGTATCCAAAATACCCTGCTTCACGTAGACGTCTTTCCATGCAACGTCTAATTCTTCGGCAATAATCATAGGCATGGAGGTTTTTACTCCTTGTCCTATTTCAGGATTGGGTGAAAATATGGTCACTGCACCATTATCTGCTATTTTAATAAAAGCATTAAAATCATTGTAGTTTAATTTTGCCAAATCAATTGATGGTTTGGCATTGGGTTTACAGGCGTTAAACAAGTTAAAACCGATTAATAATCCACCTCCTGCCAGGGAGCTGGTTTTCATAAAGGATCTTCTGCTAAATGTTATTGATGTTTTTTGTGTAGACATTTTGACTTTTTTTGCTGGTTCACTATGCCAATTTATTGGCGGCTATTTCAACTGCTTTATATATTCTCGAATAAGACGCACATCTGCAAATATTACCCTGCATGGCATCTTTAATTTCATCTTCAGTTGGATTCGGATTGTTTTTAAGAAATGCTGAGGCGGTCATTATCTGACCTGCCTGGCAATAACCACATTGCGGAACATCCACCTCTTTCCAGGCCTCCTGAACAGGATGATTACCATCTTCAGAGAGTCCTTCTATAGTGGTTATAGATTTTCCTTCTACCTGAGTCATTGTTAAAGCGCAACTTCTGACTGCTATTCCATCCAGATGAATTGTACATGATCCACAAAGTGCAATACCGCAACCATATTTGGTTCCTACTAAGTTTAAATGATCTCGTAAAACCCACAGTAACGGGGTATCTTCGCTTACTTCTATTGACCTCGATTCACCATTAATATTTAATTGATACGTTGGCATATGTATGTTATTTTAGTGAGTAATTAGAATACTTCTTAAAGTTATCAAAATTTTAAGTATCTGATGCTCATTTAACAATTTGTTAAATGTTAAAAGTTAAAAATTTATTCAATCCTTGTAATTTTATCGCTCAATTCTTATCAGCTAGCCAGTGTAATACTTTCTTACTGGTAAATTTTAGAACATTCATTGCTGATTATAAAATCATAATCCCAGTCAAGTTAAAAAATTTTATACCACGTTTTAACAAGATTTAACAAAGTTTTTAAATCCCCTCATAATTTTAAATAAAATTGGTCGTTGTGCTGTTTGAACAACAAAACTTATGAAAATGAAAAATTATCTGAAGCTTCTATGCTTTCATTGTATGGCTATCCTATTTTTTTCTTGTGGAAATGCAGATGATGATGTAAATTTTGACATCAACCAGGCAGGTTCTCTTGGTTTAGGTAATCCTGTTGATGAATGTCTTGACCTAGGTGAAAGCGACCTTGTATTATCTATACAGGATCAATTTACCACCTTACCTGGTAAAGTGTCTATTTTTTTTAAAGTCTCTGACAATATCGGTAATCCAGTACCGGGATTAACTGCAGCACAATTTACCATCTATGAACAAGGAAGAAACGACGAATGTTTTAACACCATATCTGCTTCTGAGTCTTTTGCTCGTATTTCACCTAATTCACAAATTTTTAATAACAGTACTTTATTGGTTCTAGACCTCAGTAATAGTGTGCTTAGTAGTAGTTTAGATGAACTAAAATCTGCCACAACAAGTTTTATAAATAATGTTATGCCAGCGGAGGATGAAGACTCATTTCAAATGGCTATTTATTGGTTTGACGGGGAAGACGAGTTACATTTATTGAATCCCTTAACTGCTTCCAGCGACGAGCTAATAGCTGCAATAGCAAGTATAACAACTTCCATAAGTAGTGACCCGTCAACAGATTTATACGGAGCAGTTATTAAATCGACTAACATCGCCTCCGAACTTCTTAACGACAGTACAAATAATGGTATTATTGGTGCTACTTCAGTGGTAGTTTTTACTGATGGTACAGATCAGGCTTCCCGATATTCTGAAGAGGAAGCCCTCAAAAAAGTAAATGAAGCTAATAGTAATATTTCTTTTTTCGCAATTGGCTTAGGATCTGAAATAGATACTGAAATACTAATGAAAATTGGTAAAACTTCTAGTGTTTTTGCAGGTAACAAGGAAGAACTTGAAACAACTTTTAATGATATTTCATCAAGGGTTACTGAACAAGCGAATAGTTTTTATCTCTTTGAATATTGCACTCCAAAACGAGATGGTAGTGGTGAAAACAATCTTGCTATACAGGTGAGTGATGGCAGCCTGCAAGGGGCCGTACAAAGCAAATTCGACGCTACAGGATTTACGGGAGGCTGCCAATAAACGGCAAATAAAACAGAATATTTAAAGAGTTGCCAATTGGCAC
>CBDTVT010000082.1:0-12783 GCA_965364275.1 uncultured Eudoraea sp.
TGGATTACATTTCCGGACCCACAACTAAAGTATAAACGAACGAAACACAGGCTTACAAATAAGACCTTTTTGGATAAATACAAGTTTATACTTAAAGATAAAGGTGTAGTCAACCTAAAAACGGATAGTGAATTTATGCATGGGTACACTTTGGGATTGTTACATGGCCTGGATTGTGAAATTTTATATTCAAATCATGACATATACAGGAACGAGGGGAGTCCAAAAGAAGTGATGGATATACAAACTTTCTATGAAAAGCAGTATCTTGAAAAAGGAAAACCAATTACATATATAAAGTTTACAGTCAATTAACCAATGACGCACTTAATAATACTTTTTTTCGTTACCTTTTCAGCTGCTTTTATGGCAACTGTTCCTCCGGGATTACTAAATATGAATGCTGCCCAAACAAGTGTTAAAAAGGGGAAACTGAACGGAATTATGTTTAGTCTCGGGGTAGCTACCATGATCATGATGCAGGCGTACATTGCGGTTATGATTTCTAAATATTTATTCAGACATCCTGAAGTCATAGATTTACTTCTTAAGATTGCACTTGGTGTTTTCACTTTTTTTGCACTTTATTTTTTTATTTCAGCTAAGCGCGAAAAAGCGAAAAAAATAAAAATCGTAAAGGTTAGTAAAAGGAATAGTTATTTTAAAGGAATGCTCCTCGCTACTCTTAATTTGCTTACCATTCCTTACTATAGTGGGCTAAATGCCATGTGGAACGCATCTGGCTGGATTAAATTCGAAATTTGGGATATTCTAACGTTTATTATAGCAGCAGGTAGTGGAACTTTTACCGTGCTTTATTTGTACACCGTATACTTTTATAAATTAGAAGCTAAAACAGACCGCTTTTCTAAAAATTCGAATTACATTCTTAGCGCATTAATGATGGTCCTACTGGTAATTACCATTTTTAGAATATTTTATTAATATTATGAATCCGGAAAATAAAAACTTCTTTCAGAAAGTTTATGAGGTATCTAAGCAAATTCCTTTTGGAAGGGTTACTTCTTATGGAGCAATTGCCAGGTACCTGGGAGCTGCCAGGAGTGCAAGGATGGTAGGCTGGGCTATGAATGGAGCTGGGTCAATTGAAGGTGTTCCCGCACATAGAGTTGTGAATAGAAAGGGTTTATTAACCGGCAAACATCACTTTGACGGCACCAGCTTAATGCAACAATTGTTAGAAAATGAGGGTCTCATAATAAAAGATAATCAAATTGTGAATTTTGAAAAATACTTCTGGGATCCCGCCAAAGAATTGCCTTATGAGATCTATTAGTTTTATTTCTACTAAAATTTAGAATACTTCCTACGCTATATATGGCAAATCTATATTGATATTGTCCTTTTCAATACCACAACTTTAAAGTTTCATACCTATGACTTATCTTTGTTGTTTAGAATCATTTTACATAAAGGCATAAATAACATAGCTCATGAAGTTGGATAAGAAAGAAATACTAAAAGCCCTCGAAACTATTACAGTACCTGGTGAGGGAATGAATATGGTTGAAAGTGGCGCTGTTAAAAACATTCAGGTTTTTGGTGATGAGGTTATGGTAGATATTACTATAAATAATCCAAGTCTCCAGGCAAGGAAGAAAACTGAAGTGGAAATTTTGAAGACTATTCACCGGGAGGTTTATGAAAAGGCAAAAATTACTATAAATATTAAGGTTGATGCTCCGGTTAAGCCTGAGGTTAATGAAATTAAGGGGAAACCAATACCCGGAATACAAAATATAATTGCTGTAGCTTCCGGGAAAGGTGGTGTGGGTAAATCTACGGTAACGGCAAATCTGGCGGTCACTCTGGCTAAAATGGGATTTAAAGTTGGTTTACTGGATGCAGATATCTACGGCCCTTCTATGCCTATTATGTTTGATGTAGCAGGTGAAAAGCCCTTAGCAACTAATATAAATGGAAATTCAAAGATGTTACCTATAGAAAACTATGGAGTAAAGCTTTTATCTATAGGTTTTTTCACTCAACCTAATCAGGCAGTAATCTGGAGAGGGCCTATGGCGTCAAAAGCTTTAAATCAAATGATCTTTGACGCGCATTGGGAAGAATTAGATTTTATGTTGGTTGATTTACCACCGGGTACAGGTGATATACATTTAAGTATTATGCAATCTATGCCGATTACAGGCGCTGTAGTTGTGAGTACACCTCAGGAGGTAGCATTAGCAGATGCGCGTAAAGGCGTAGCAATGTTTCAACAGGAAGCCATCAATGTACCTGTTTTAGGAATTGTTGAAAATATGGCTTACTTTACTCCGGAGGAGCTTCCAGACAACAAATATTATATCTTTGGAAAAGCCGGGGCAAGAAATCTGGCCACTGATCTGGATGTTCCATTTTTGGGAGAAATACCTTTAGTTCAAAGTATTCGTGAGGCTGGAGATATTGGAAGGCCTGCTGCTCTTCAAACAGCCACTCCGGTAGAAAAGGCATTTGAAGAACTTACCAAGAATGTGGTTCAGGAAGTTGTTTCACGAAACAAAAGTTTACCACCTACTGAAGCAATTAAGATAACAACAATGGCTGGTTGTGCTGCTGTTAAAAAGAAATGATCATGACATCTAAGGAACTCACAAGTACTGTTGAAAAAGCGTTGGATGAAATTCGCCCTTTTTTACAAAGTGATGGAGGAGATATTTCATTGGTATCTATTGATAACGGTAAATTAGTTACGGTAAAACTGGAAGGAAATTGCATAGGGTGCAGCGTTAACCAAATGACGCTTAAGAGTGGGGTTGAAATGACAATTAAAAAACATGCTCCACAGATAGAAAAGGTGATCAATATAGATTAGAATATACCCCTCTTAGCATTTTACTGACATGATAGTTAAATTCAGATCAGTCTGTATAACTAAATTCTTGCCTGGTAGGTAAATAAATTATAATATCTCCCTTCTTTCGCAATAAGTGATTCATGCGTACCTTGTTCAACAATTCTGCCGTTTTCAATTACTAAAATCTGATCAGCTTTTCTAATGGTACTCAGTCTGTGGGCAATTACAAAAGTCGTTCTTCCTTCTGTAAGATGCGATAAACTTTTTTGGATTAAAGCTTCACTTTCTGTGTCTAGATTCGATGTAGCTTCGTCTAAAATTAGTATACGGGGATCGGCTAAAACCGCTCTGGCAATAGCTATTCGCTGTCTTTGACCCCCTGAAAGCTTTATGCCTCGCTCACCAATTAGTGTGTTTAAACCATCTTCAAAACGGTCTGTAAATTCGTCAACATAGGCCGCTTTAACAGCTTCCTGTAATTGTTCTTCGGAAGCGTTGGGTCTTGGAAATAAAATATTCTCCCGTATGGTTCCTTCAAACAAAAAATCGTCCTGCAGCACCACGCCCAGGTGTTTACGAAAACTATTCAGGTCTACTTTTGACAAATCCTTACCATCTACTGTTATTGTACCACTCTGCTGGGTTAAAAAACTTGCGGCAAGCCCGGCAATGGTACTCTTACCAGACCCTGAACTTCCTACAAGTGCTACAACGGTACCTGCGTTTACTGAAAAGCTAATGTCATGTAATACTTCTTTTTTTTCTTCATATGCGAATGAAACAGAGTCAAATATCATATCTCCTTTAATCCCGTTCAACGCTAAAGTGCGTACCTCTTTATTAGATTCAGGCTGCATGTTCATTAATTCCTCTGTTCTATCAAGCCCGGCCAGTGCTTCAGTAAGTTGACTACCAATATTACTCATTTGTACTATTGGAGCGATCATTAATCCTAAAAGGAAGGTAAATGTCAAAAACTCACCTATCGTTAGTTCATCCATCATAATTTTATATCCTCCCATACCCATTATGCCCGTGGTAGCAAGCCCCAGGAGAAAAGTAGAAGAACTTGTCATAAAGGCGGTTGCGGTAAGACTTTTTTTTACATTTTCAAACAAGCGCAGTACACCTTCTTCAAAAACGCCATGTTCCTGGGCTTCGGCGTTAAAGCCTTTGATAACACGTATTCCTCCCAATGTTTCTGTAAGCCTACCCGTGACTTCCGCATTAATTTTCCCCCTATTACGGAATATTGGTCTAATTATTTTAAAGGCCTTTAGTGCTATAACGGCGAAAATAGCGAGGGGGACTAATGCAAACAGGGTCATGCTGGGGCTAATGTTCAAGAGAAGAATCAATGAAACCACTGCAGTAATCGTTCCTCCTACCAACTGCACCAACCCTGTGCCAATTAGATTTCGTACGCCTTCCACATCAGTCATTATTCTGGATACTAGTTCACCTGATTTTGTATTATCAAAAAATCGAATTGGTAAAGACAAAATTTTCTTTTGTACCTGGGCCCGTAATTCAGAGATCATATATTGGGCCTGAACACTAAGTATTTTGGTTAACAGAAAAGAAGTTACAGCCTGTACTAAAATTGCTAGTATGACTACACCTAAGAGAATCTTAAGGAATTCCAGATCTTTATCGGGAATAATGTCATCCATTAAATATTTAAGGGACAATGGTGCAACAAAACTGGCAGCCTTGCTAACTATAATAAGGGCTAAACCTATAAAAACCAGATTCCTTCTTGGCCAAATGATGGTTTTGAAGGCTTTTAGAATACTTACTCTTTTATCGGACATTGGAGATTTAGCTATATTTTATTATGAAAGGGTGCAATTTACAGTAAAATTGCCGTCCATTGACCAAATCGATAAGCCCTGGTCATATTTTAAGGAAGAATTAGCATATAAGTTCTAATACTTTTAATTTCACAAATACTTAAATTAAATTATGGAATCAAAAGACAGCAACGGAAATATTCTTGAAGATGGAGATAATGTACATGTTATCAAGGATTTGAAGATTAAGGGGATGTCTAAAACCCTAAAACGAGGGAATATCATAAAGAATATAAGGCTAACAAACAATCCACAGGAAGTGGAATGTAGAATAGGTAAAAGTCAGATAGTTCTCAAAACCCAGTTTTTGAAAAAAGCCTAAAAAGCGTTTTATTTTCGTATTAAAAAGATAGAAGCACCTATGAAATATCCTCTAATTAAGTTTATCAAATTTCTATCACTTTCCGCATTACTTTGGCTTCTTGTATCCTGTAATACTTCACAAGGCTATTCCGAAATAGATCAGTGGAAGGAACAGGCGGAGAACATCACAATTATAAGAGATGATTTTGGTATCCCTCATATTTACGGTAAAACTGATGCAGATGCCGTATTTGGACTGCTGTATGCCCAATGTGAGGACGATTTTAACAGGGTAGAACAGAACTATATATGGGCAATTGGCAGATTGGCGGAAGTTGAAGGAAAAGAGGCATTATACAGTGATCTCCGGGCAAATATGTTCATGAGTGAAGAAGAAGCAATAGCGAATTATGACGGTAGTCCTGATTGGTTAAAAAGGCTCTGTGATGCATTTGCCGATGGGATAAATTACTATTTGCATTCCCATCCGGAGGTGAAACCTAAGCTATTGACCAGATTTGAACCCTGGATGCCAATGTATTTTAGTGAAGGCTCAATAGGTGGAGATATTGAGCGCATAAATACAAATAAAATACGCGCTTTTTATGAAGATGGAGTGACATTTAGTAAAACAGAGGAAGCAGAAATTAAAAAACGTGAAGAAGAGTTAGAACCTCAGGGATCCAATGGCATAGCTATCTCCGGGACATTAACACAAAGTGGTAACGCCATGTTACTCATAAATCCACACACTTCTTTTTATTTCAGGGGAGAAGTACATGTCGTAAGTGAGGAAGGCCTTAATGCTTACGGTGCTGTCACCTGGGGACAGTTTTTTGTCTATCAGGGATTCAATGAGAAAACAGGATGGGTGCATACATCAACTTATACAGATGTAATGGATGAGTATGTTGAGGTAATTGAAGAGAAAGAAGAGGGGCTCTTTTATATGTATGGAGAGGAATTGCGTCCTGTGATTAAAACAGAGGTCAACTTAAAATATAAAGATAAAGACGGAATGAAAGAAAAAACATTCCCCATTTACCGTACTCACCATGGACCTATTACCCATAAAGTAAATGAGTCGCCTGTGGCTTCGGCAATGATGTGGGAACCAATAAAAGCATTAGAACAATCCTATATCAGAACAAAACAAAAGGATTATAAAGGTTTTCTTAAGATGATGGATATCCGTACCAACTCCTCTAATAATACTGTATATGCCGATGCCGATGGTAATATTGCATATTTTCATGGAAATTTTGTGCCGGTTCGAGATACCATTTTTGATTTTAGCCGACCTGTTGATGGGAGTAACCCTAAGACAGACTGGAAGGGATTGCATAATGTTGATGAAAATATTCTAGTGTTAAACCCTAAAAATGGATGGATTCAAAATTGTAATTCTACTCCTTTTACGGCAGCCTTGGAAAATAGTCCAAAACGAGAAAATTACCCGAAGTACATGTCCATAGACCGCGAAAATTTCCGGGGCATTCATGCTATTGAACTGCTAAAGGATAGAAGCGGTTATACCATAGACAGCCTCATTTCTTTGGCTTATGATTCATACCTGCCTGCGTTTGCAGAATTAATTCCCGGTTTGGTATCTGCCTATGACGAAGCTGAGACCAGACTTCCTGAACTGGCAGGGGCAATTGACATATTGCGCAACTGGGATTACAAAACTTCTGACGAATCCGTAGCCATGACCCTGGCACATTTCTACGGTACTTCGTATGGCAGAAAAGGGAAGCGACATACCCAAATGAGCGATATGGAATTAATGTCTTATTTTGGTTCACATTCTCCGACAGAAGAGCGTTTGTCGATTTTTAAAGGGGTAGTTGCACAATTAGAAAGCGATTTCGGGAATTGGAATATTCCCTGGGGTGAGGTTAACAGGTATCAACGTTTAAATGGTGATGTCAGGCAGGCATTTGATGATAATAAACCCAGTATTCCAATTGGGTTCTCATCTGGTCGCTGGGGTGCTCTGGCTGCCTATGGGGCCAGATATAACAATAACACAAAGAAGATATATGGTACCAGGGGGAATAGTTTTGTAGCTGTAGTAGAATTTGGTCCAAAAGTTAGGGCTAAAACAATTTTGGCCGGGGGACAAAGCGGTAATCCAAAATCATCTCATTTTAATGATCAGGCAATTCCTTATGCAAAAGTAAAGTTTAAAGAAGCGGCATATTACAAAGAGGATGTACTTAAAAGTGCAAAGATTTCATATAAGCCGGGGATGAGATAGGGAGTAGAATTTTATTGCTTGACCACAATTAAAGACGCTTTAGAGCCTGTTGAAAGTAACCATTGATTAGAATGAATCAATGCCCCTTTATCATCATAAACATTTACCTGAGCTGTATTTGGCCCGGAAGAGCCCTGGTTTAAAGCTTCGAAATCTAATCGGTTAAAGCCTTTTTCAAGGTCTATATTTATCCCTTTAAAACCTCCTGTAAGAAGGATATTGTATTCAGCCACTTCACCATTTACGTAGATTCTTACTCGATCACCATCAACATATTCATGATCTCGACAAACAATCCCCACGAAATTACCACCAGTTTTAACATCACCCAAATACATATTCCCAAAGTGCTTTTTTGAATTCTTATTTTGGCGCTCACCAACTTTAGTATCCAATTTTAAATCAAAACCTGCTTGTTTTAACACCTTTTCCGGAAGCATTTTTACATTCCTTGAAGTTTTGGTTTCTTTTATACTTGCATTGGGATTATAATCTAGTATAGATGGCATTTTCAAGGCTGTTCCACTATTGGGATTACTCTTTAAATCCAAATTTTTATCAGCCTCTATTTTTAAAGGCTGGGTTTTTGGAAAATCAGTTTGAGCGTTCACGCAAATAACTGATAAAAGAAATAATGTTAGTAAATATTGGTGTTTCATAACCCTAATTCTACGGGGTAAAGTTAGCAAATACCTTGCCATAGGGGCTTAATTTGCTGTTAAAATCGATGAAATTAAGATTTCGGGACAGGGAAAATCATCAATTATTCTGCCAGATAAGCTAATTATCTTTCGGGGTTTTCCAATATTGTGGTGGAGTAATTTCTGAGCGTTGATTCCAATAATCGGGTGAAACTTTGTGTCCGTCAAATGTCTTGAGTTTACGTTGATATACCCAAATAGTAGGATTGAATACCATATCGGTGACTCCTATAGAATACAATTGTGGTACTTCTTCCGAAATGCGTTTTTCCTCCTGGATAAGGACCTCAAACCCGTTGTGTTCCAAAAGTTTTTTTAAAAATTCTACTCGTTCTTCAGTTACTTTCTTTTCAACAAAAGTTACCCTAGTCTCGTCAATACTACCGAATAAATGTTTACCTCCTAAACTCATAACCATTAATTAAAAGCACTGCTTAATTCATAAATATAATCGTATAAGGGACTGTATATACCAAGTAACAAAATACCAAGGACAGTAATTACCAGCCCAATTCTCATATAAATTTTATTTCTGAAAAAAGGAATTGGATTATCACCTTTACGCAAAAACATTGCCCTTACCACCAACAAATAGTAATACAAAGAAATAGTTACATTCACTACCGCTAGAAAGACAAGAAAGTAGAACCCTTTACTGGCTGCAGCTGTAAAAAGAAAAAATTTCCCAAAAAACCCTGCTACCGGAGGGATACCAGCCAAGGAAAAAAGAGCCAGCATGAGTACCAAACTCAGTTTGGGATTAGTTCTGTATAAACCTTCGTAATCTTTTATGTGCTCCTTGCCGGTTTGTAAAGAAATTGCCTGTACAACGCCAAATGCGGCTAAATTTGAGAAAATATAAATAAGCACAAAGTAAACCACCGTGGCTGTGCCTAATTGAGAACCTCCAATTAACCCTAGTAAAATAAACCCAGCCTGGGCTATAGATGAAAATGCCAAAAAGCGCTTCATATTCTGTTGCCTTAAAGCGAATAAATTTCCAATAAACATTGTGGCGATTGCAATTACATAAATTATGTTTTCCCAAAAATGAACCAACGACTGTAAAACTGTAAATAATAATATCATTAAAATGAAAACAGCCGCACCTTTTGATATGACCGATAAATAAGAAGCAACACTAATAGGGGCTCCTTCATAAACATCGGCAGTCCAAAAATGAAATGGCACGAGAGAAATCTTGAAGCTAATTCCGGCAAATAATAATACAACACCCAGAAGGGTTAAGTTTGCTGAAGTGAGCATCTGGGCAATTTCATTGAAATAAATAGAGCCCGTAGTAGCGTAGAGCATTGAAATACCGAATAACGTAATTCCGGAAGCAAAAGCGGACGAAAGTATTAGTTTAATCCCTGATTCACTTGAAATCCTTTTCATTGTTTCATAAGCAGCAAGCGCGGCCACCGGAAGTGTGGATAACTCAAGCCCCAGATAGAACATTAAAAAATCACCTGCTGATATCATGAAATAAATTCCCAGTAACGAGGAGAACAATAAGATAAAGAATTCAGAACCCTTATTTTGATTCATTATTTTTTCCTGTATCCAGTCTGCAGACTGCAGTAACAGGATAAGGACGCCGATGTTCAATACGTTTTTAAAAAAATGAATCAGGTGGTTGGTGCGAAACATTCCTCCAAATAAATTACTTTCATCAATCCCAAAAAATCCGACAATAGTGTGTATACCAAACAAAAATATGGCAAGGTGTATTATGCTTACTTTTTTGTGTTTTGGGATAAAAATCTCGGCTATAACCAGAAGCAGGATAATTGCCAGTAAAGCAATTTCTTGTCTCATTAATAAAAAGCTGCTAAAATTCATTTTTGGTTATTTAATTTTCAGGTTATAAAACTCCTTTTAAAAACGGATCCAGACTTTTCAGGATCATATCGCTTAACCACAGTGGCGCAACGCCGATAGCAATTATTGGTAAAAGGAGTAATAAAATACCTAGTTTTTCATACCATCGTACTCTTTCAAGATTTAAGAATGCTTCATTTTTTACAGGGCCCATTAACATTATACCCACCACACGCAATACATAAACCGCCGTTACAACTATTGCAGAAACCGCTATCACAGTAGCAATTCTATAAAAGATATCGTCCTTTTCGAATGCACCTACGAAGATGTTCATTTCAGCGACAAAACCGCTAAAGCCAGGTAACCCCAATGAGGCTAAACCGGCAATAACATAGACCACCGATATAAAAGGAATTACCTTTAATAGTCCTCCTAATTTGGTAACATCACGAGTATGTGTTCTTCCGTAAATCATCCCTATTAAAGCAAAGAAAAGTGCTGTCATAAAACCATGTGAGAGTGATTGCAGAATGGCACCATTCCAGGCCGTTTTATTCAACATAAGCAATGCAAATAGTACCAGTCCTAAATGGCTCACGGAGGAATACGCATTAATGTACTTTAAATCTGTCTGCTTAATAGCTGCAAATGCTCCATAAATGACACCAAAGGCAGACAAAATAATAAAGAACCATGACCAGTGCAATGCTCCCTCTGGCAACAAGAAGATAGCTACTCTAAATACACCATATCCGCCGAGTTTCATAAGGACACCCGCGTGTAACATCGAGACCGCAGTAGGCGCCGATGCATGACCGTCGGGAGACCAGGTATGGAACGGGAATAAGGCTCCAATTACAGCAAATCCAATAAAAGTAATCGGGAAGAATAATCTTTGTGCTTCTACGGGAATGTTCACTTTAGCTATTTCCAGGATATTAAAGGTTAATGCCCCTCCGTCTGCATTTGAGTTAAAGTAAATACCCAATATCCCAACCAGAAGTACAGCAGATGCACCCATAAGCATAAGTGTTAGTTTCATTGCAGAAAATTCCCTTGGGCCCGTACCCCATATGCCTATTAATAAATACATTGGTATTACGGCAATCTCAAAGAATACAAACATTGTAAAGAGGTCAATAGAAATAAAGAAGCCATAAACACCAATAGAAAGTACAAGTAGTGATATGAAAAACTCCTTAGGTAAGTCTTCCATTTTCCAGGAAATAAAGACTCCGGCCAGCACTACAATCGCTGTCAATAACAAAAGCGCTACGGAAATTCCATCAACCCCAATATTATAATGAATATTGAAGTTCTTGAACCAAATCACATCTTTTGTAAAAACCATAATGGCTTCATTTACCTCCCTCTCTTTGATATAAGAAAACAACAGGTTAACTGCCATTCCCAGCTGAACAAGACTTCCTGCCAAAGCAACACTTCTGGCCTGTTTTAGATTTTTTGTAAAAATTAAAACCAAAACAGTCAATGCAGGCACTACAATAAAAAGGGATAAAATATCCATATTATTAATTTAATTTGTCCATATATAGATGAATATAATAGCAATTACGACAGCTCCTGCAATAAATGCAAAAGCATAATCCTGGACCTTACCAGACTGCAAACCTTTAATTTTCTCAGATGTATTAACGGTTTGATTTCCAATTCCAACCATTGTCCCGTCCACATATTTTTTATCAAATCTTGCAGCGGACTTTGCAATAATATTGAATAGTATTTTTTTGGTGACAAACAGATAGAGTTCATCAAAATAGAATTTATGAAAAGCCCATGTAAAGAGTACTCCTAAACGATTTGCAAATTTATCTGCGAGTTCGTTTTCTTTTTTATAAAATAGCCACGAAAGACCAATTCCAATTAGTCCGGCAAAAACAGCAATGGCGGCTAATGGATAATTCATATGAGTTTCAAACCCAGCTTGATCTGCACTAATAAATTCACTAAATGGAATAAGCCCACCAACTATACTTAAAAAGGCTAATATTAAAAGGGGAGTAGTCATAGACCATGGAGATTCGTGTGGTTTATTTTTGTAAGCACCTTCTTTTCCCCAAAATATTCCAAAATAGATTCTAAAAATGTAAAATGCGGTAAGACCGGCAACGAATAATCCAATTATATATAAGAACTTATTGTGTTCAAAAGCAGCCACAAGAATTTCATCTTTGCTCCAAAATCCGGCTAAAGGGGGAACTCCTGCAATGGCCAGGGCCGCTATTAAAAATGTAATATTTGTAATTGGCATGTATTTACGCAATCCCCCCATGTCATTAAGGAAATTACTATGGATAGCATGAATCACAGAACCAGCGCATAAAAACAGCAATGCTTTGAACATGGCATGGGTAAACAGGTGGAACATTGATGCCATATAGCCCAAACCTTCATGGCCTTCGTATCCTGAAACTCCCAGAGCCAGCATCATATATCCCAATTGTGACATGGTTGAAAATGCCAGGACCCGTTTAATATCTGTTTGCGTGATTGCAATTACAGCGGCAAATAAAGCGGTAAAAGCTCCTACAAAGGCCACTATATTTAGTGCAAAGCCATCTTCAATAAAATAGTACATTGGGAATAAACGAGCTACCAGGTAAACACCCGCAACGACCATGGTAGCTGCGTGGATTAATGCCGAAACCGGGGTTGGTCCTTCCATAGCATCCGGTAACCATATATGCAAGGGAAACATAGCCGATTTTCCTGCCCCTCCAATAAAGATCAAAATCAGCGCCCAGGTAAGTGTTGATAGTCCCATGAACGAAGTGGATGCCCAGTTTAAAATACTGGCTCCTTCAGGATTGTTCAAAGTTTCAAAATCAAATGTCCCTGTATAGTAACCAATAATCAAGATTCCTATTAGAAAGCCCAGATCGGCAAAACGAGTAACAATAAAGGCCTTTTTAGCTGCAGCAACGGCAGATTCCTTGGTATAATAATAACCTATTAATAAATAGGAGGATACGCCAACCAATTCCCAGAATATGTAGATTT
>CBDTVT010000083.1:0-12531 GCA_965364275.1 uncultured Eudoraea sp.
TACAATTGAATCTTTATGTCGTAAATATGAGGTTGATGCCATTTTTTCAATGGCTTATTATGATTCAGATACCAGGGTTTCTTGGAAAAAAACCACGATGGAGCAGCTAAATTTGTTGCGTGTAAAAGAAAAAGTTGCCGCACACCAGATTACGCTTGAAACCTTGATTGAAAACGGATGGCGGATTTATGACCCCTCAAGTAAACTTCTTATTGATGAATTTACTTTCAACAATCAGATTGTTTCAACGGCAAAGGGGCTTGATCCTTATGAGGCCCTGCAGGCAATAGAAGACAGAACGGAAAGTATAGTAGAACAGAGTAAACAGACAGGCAGTTCCTACGGTGCAAGATTACAACCCTATGAGCATAGCATTACCAGAGATTATTATGTTCGCGGTACACCAGGTTTTGAACAGGCAGAAATTTATACTTTATCCGGTGATTGGGAAGCCGCAGCGGACCTTTGGAAAAAGGAAGCGGAAAATAATGATCCAAAAATAAGTAGCAAAGCCTGCTATAACCTCGCGATTTTAAATGAGCGTAACAATAATTTGGGTGTGGCGATGGACTGGGCAACCAGAGCTTATTCTCAATACCAGACAAAAAAAATAGCGGAGTATATAGAAGCTTTAAAGTACCGGCAGCAGCAAAATGAGTTAATCAACCTCCAACAATCAGAACCCTTAACTTCTAAATAGTTTTCCAGACCGATCGGAATGTTATTTATGATTTGGTAAAGTGGTTATTATTGGTAATTTTATCGCTAGTAATAAGCCCTATAAAATGAACGTTTCCATTCATCCAAGCTGGCAGAGTCAGCTGCATTCTGAATTCCAACAACCTTATTTTGATTCACTGACGCGGTTTGTTAGAGATGAATATACCTCAACTACCTGTTATCCAAAGGGGAATAACATATTTGCTGCATTTGACCACTCAAATTTTGAGGCGACTAAGGTGGTTATTATTGGTCAGGATCCTTATCACGGGCCTAATCAGGCCAATGGTCTCTGTTTTTCGGTGAAAGATGGAATCCGTCATCCTCCATCATTAATAAATATATTTAAGGAACTAGAAACGGATATCCGCAAACCATACCCAAAAAGTGGCAACCTCGAAAACTGGGCAGACCAGGGTGTTTTGTTATTGAATGCTACACTTACTGTGAGAGCGAATAGCGCGGGGAGTCATCAGAATAAGGGATGGGAAGTTTTTACTGATGCCGTTATCCGAAAGCTTTCGGTCGAAAAGGAAGGACTAGTATTTTTGTTATGGGGAGGATTTGCTAAAAAGAAGATCTCGTTGATAGATACTTCAAAACACCATATTCTTACATCAGGACATCCCTCTCCTTTAAGCGCGAACAGAGGCCTGTGGTTTGGCAACAAGCATTTCAGTAAAACAAATGAACTGTTAAAGAAGATGAGCAAAGAGCCTATAAACTGGTGATAAGTTTATCAACTTCAAGTTTGTGACTTATCAATTTTAACTTAAACAGATAATCCTGCACATTCTCAATTGTTTCCGCACTTAGCTGTGACTGACTCCATTGCGTCATTCTTAACCATTCCTGCACATCTTCCAATCGTTGCCCATATTTATTGGATAATGTCCTGTCAATACTTGGAATAAGTTTAAATTCTGATGTGTAAAGATTAATAACTTCTAAAATATGACGAAGAATCTCCTTATTCGTTATTAGAAATGATTCAGTAGCAGCGATAACAAAACATGGCCATGGAGTAGGGCAGTCTTCTAATCTTCTAAATATCCCTGCATCAACAATGGGTTTTGTTGTAAAGTGTTCCCACATAAAATAATCTGATGTTCCCGCTTTCAGAGCTTCTATTGCCCCATCCAGGGTATGAATTATCTCAAAATTCAAAGAAGATGTTTCCCAGCACTGGTTTTGGGCATTTACAAAGGACATTAAGTGGCTGCCACTTCCAAATCTGGAGATGGCCGCAGTCGTATTTTCCAAATCTGTTACAGTCTGGTATTTGCTGTCGGCCGCAACATGTATTCCCCACTGAAGTGGTGTTCCAATATATTCTTGTACTATTTTTACGGGATTACCTTCAGTAATGCTTTTCACAACTCCTTCTGTAAGAATAATAGCTAATTCTGCCTGCCCATTTTCTAACAATGCACTCATTTTTCCTGTACCTTCCGGAATATCTGTCCATACCAGATCAATCCCTCTTGTTTTAAAGGCACCTTCTTCTATAGCCATCAGCCAGGGAAAATTAAAGTGTTCGGGGACGCCAACAATCTTTACAGTTTTCAATAGGCCGTAAGTTTTTCAAGCGTATACTTAATAAGGGAATCGATAGTTTTAACCGGATCCTTGGAAAATTGACCTGTACTTCTGTTTGCTAGTATGCAGTTCATTGATGCTGCTTTGTGCCCCATTAATTTTGCAAGCCCAAAAATTGCAGATGTTTCCATTTCCAGGTTAGTAATTCTCATTCCATTGTATTCAAAAGAACTTAATTTGGAATTTAGATCATTATCCTCCAATAATAGGCGCAGCCTTCGCCCCTGGGGTCCATAGAACCCAACGTTTGTACCTGTGAAGCCTAAAATAACGCTGTCTGAGCGTAGTTTTTCTGTTAATTGTACATCTGACTCCACCACATAGGGAATAGACTTAAAAACAGACCAGGCTGCATGATCTATAAAAGCAAGTTGCATTTCAGGATGTTGAATATGTTCACTCTCATAGAAATGAAGCACATTGTCAAAACCAATGGCATATTCACTTAATAAAAAGGAATCTGTTTCTATATCCGGTTGAATTCCGCCTGAAGTACCAATTCGGACTATGTCCAGACTAGTTTTTTCTTCTTTTATAGTTCTTGACTCGAAATCAATATTTACCAAGGCATCCAGCTCATTCATGACAATATCAATATTGTCGGTTCCTATACCGGTAGACACAACTGAAATCCTGGTTCCGTTAAGCGTACCCGTATGCGTGATAAATTCCCTTTTTCCTTTTTCTAATTCAAGGGTATCAAAATATTTGGAAACTAATGGAACCCTGTTTTGGTCGCCAACAACTATAACAGTCTCTGCCAGATCTTCGGGTAGTAAATTGAGGTGGTATATACTATTGTCAGCATTAAGAATGAGTTCGGATGCACTCAGCTGCATACTACAGTTTTAGAATTCTGTCGGACTCAGTGTTATATAAGAAGTTATATTTTAAAGCACCTCCAAGATAATCTTCGTTGTCCCGTATTTGGGAATAATAATTGGTTTTTCCTTCTAGAATTTCTTTTCCTTTCCGTGATAGACGCACAGGATTAAAAGAGGAAAAAAGAGGTCTTAAATTTGTAATTACACGTTCATACTGGGTGTCCCCAAAGCCATAAAAACCTTGATTTTGGATCAGGGAACTTAATAATTCCTTTTTAGATTTTGGTTTCTGCTGAAGAGAAAATTCCAAGACCCGATTCTCCAATTCGTTTAATCCATTTTTTATAGTTGGAAATCTTCGTAGGTGAACTTTGACGGCATCTGAGAGATAATCAAATTGATAATTATCAAAATCGATTAGATTTTCCAATCGGATAGGATTATCACTGCAATACAATTGCCAGACATAATCTGCATATTCAACATCGTTCTGAGAAAGTTTTACTTTATTCTCGTAAGAATTCAGGAGTTGTTCATCATTTAAATCATTAAGTCGGTATAAGCGATTTGTTTCATCTTCATCACCACTACACACCAAATAAACTTCGGCATATCGCCTATGCTTCTTAAGCCAACTTAAGACAGCCAGCATATTTATCTGGCAAAAAAGGTCGTATTCAAACCAAAGGATAATCTGATCTTGTTGTTTATGATTACATAGGGAACGATATTCCTTTAGTGTTTTTTCAACAAACCATGATTTACTAACCTTATAATTTTTATGAAGAAAATCGAACCGAGTTTTCCAAAAGGACTCACTACCCACATTGGTTTCCGTTTTACCCTCGCAAAGCATTTCACGCCAGGTGATTATTTCGCCATTAAGCTTTAGCGATTTCAACTTTTGGGTGAAACTATCCCCGTTGGTGATATGCAATTGGGAACTCATTATGAATAGGTTCTTTAGTTTATAACGTTTAAAAGTAACATTTAATCGAAAAAAACAAAAACAAATTAACAGAAAAACCTTAAGAAATTTTGTTAAAAATATTTTTGACTTATTTCGGAAGCGTCAAGGGCCTTGTTTTATTAACCTCCAACACGTTTTGTCTTAAATCCCATTTCCTGTAGTAAAATCATTATTTTGTCTCTGTAATCTCCCTGAATTATGACAGAGTTGTTTTTAAAAGTGCCCCCAACGCTCAATTTCTTTTTTAAATTCTGAGCTAATTTCTTAAAATCTTTCTCAGCACCATTATATCCCTCCAGGATTGTAATGGGTTTTCCTTTTCTTTTTTCGTATTTACAAATTATAGGCTCTTTCTGAAGCCATACTTCGGGTTTCTTTGCATTAATTTTTTCTACTTCTGAAGAGATGTGCTCTGGAAATAAGTTCTTTAATTGATCTTTTAAATCCATTTTAAGATTAAAGTATTTTTTGGTAAAACATAAATTAGTTCAAAATCAAATAAATGATAAATAATTGAAATAAAATTAATTATATATTTTTATTTAAAGTGATAAATCACTTTTTAATCAATCCGAGTTCAATTAGACGTTCATTCAAAAACTCCCCTGCTGTGATATCTTCAAATTGCCTGGGATGTTCGTTATTAATACAATTTTCGAGGCAATTAAGTGGCATACCACTGATAGGGTGCATGAAAAAAGGAATTGAAAATCTGGAAGTACCCCATAATTCACGTGGTGGGTTGATAACCCTGTGAACAGTCGATTTTAATTTATCATTGGATAAACGCGAAAGCATGTCACCAACATTGATCATTAATTGATCCGGACTGGCTATGGCATCTACCCATTCTCCCTCATGATTTTTAACTTGAAGGCCTCTGCCGTGAGCACCCATTAAAAGTGTTATAAGATTAATATCTCCATGAGCAGCTGCTCTGACAGCGTTTTTAGGTTCACTCACAATAGGGGGGTAGTGAATTGGTCTTAAAATAGAATTACCATTTTTAATATACTCATCAAAATAAGTTTCAGACAGATCCAGATGAAGAGCCAATGCTCTCAGGACATACCTGGCGGTCTTCTCCAACATCTTATAAGTTTCTTTCCCAACTGTATTGAACTCTGGTAATTCTATGACGGTCACATTTTCAGGGTATTCAGCTTCCAATGCTGGATCATCCTCAACAAACTGGCCAAAATGCCAAAACTCTTTTAAGTCTCCTTCTTTTCTTCCTTTGGCATGTTCTTTCCCAAATGAGGTATAACCTCTTTGTCCGCCAAGGCCCTCTATTTGATAAGAATCCTTTACTTCCTCGGGTAAATTAAAGAACTTTTTAACTTCACCATACAAATCCTTAACAAGGTTATCAGAAAGAAAATGACCACTCAGTGCCACAAAGCCAATATTTTCAAAAGCATTGCCTATTTCTTTTATGAATTTTTCTTTTCGCTGCGGATCACCACTTGTATAATCTCTTAGGTCTACACCGGGTATACTGCTCATTATTAAGGTTTTTTAGTACTTCCAAAGTTAATAAATATTAAGTGCAAATATGCATCTCATTAATACTGTTTTATTGAGGGCAATTTTGTTACATTTATACCCGAAATACGCGTACAATCTATTAGTTGAAATATGCAATATTTAAGCAAGGGGATTAGCAAAGAAAAGCTGCTGGAGCTCTACCGGGCTATGCTGAAGCCAAGGATGATCGAAGAAAAAATGCTAATTCTCTTAAGACAGGGAAAGATTTCTAAATGGTTTAGTGGTATAGGTCAGGAGGCAATTTCGATAGGTGTTACCAGTGCTTTAAATGAAGATGAATATATTCTTCCAATGCACAGAAATCTTGGTGTTTTTACTACGCGAGAGATACCTTTATTTCGATTATTTGCGCAATGGCAGGGTAAATCCAGTGGATTTACCAATGGTCGTGATCGAAGTTTTCACTTTGGAACGCAGGAGTATAAAATTGTGGGAATGATTTCTCACCTGGGGCCTCAATTAGGAGTGGCAGACGGCATTGCTTTGGCTGATCTTCTAAAAAAGAGAAAAAAAGTAACTGCAGTTTTTACCGGTGAAGGAGCTACCAGTGAAGGAGACTTCCACGAGGCTCTTAATGTTGCCGCTGTTTGGGATTTGCCAGTACTTTTTTGTGTTGAAAACAATGGTTACGGACTTTCAACGCCAATTTCAGAGCAATTTAAATGTGAACATATAGCTGATAAAGGTAAGGGCTATGGAATGGAAGCCCATATTATAAACGGAAACAATATTCTCGAAGTTTATAGCAAAGTTAATGTGCTATGTGAAAGCATCCGGAAAGAACCAAGGCCTGTTCTATTAGAGTTCAAAACATTTAGAATGCGGGGACATGAAGAGGCTAGTGGCACTAAATATGTTCCAAAGAAACTATTAGAGGAGTGGGCAGCCATGGATCCTTTAGAAAATTATGTAGAGTATCTGCACGCCCAGGGGGTTCTTTCTGAGGAATTGGAAGTTGAATTTAAAAAGGAGATTATTCATGAAATAGATAAAAATCTAAAGTTGGCTTTTGCGGAAGGACAAGTTCAACTAGATGAAAGTAAAGAGTTAAATGATGTATATAAAGCGTTTAATTATCAAGAAATTAAACCAAGTAATGAATGGCATAATATTAGGCTGGTTGATGCAATTTCCGAGGGTTTAAAGCAATCTATGGAAAAGCATGAGAATTTGGTTATACTGGGTCAGGACATTGCTGATTATGGTGGGGTTTTTAAAATAACAGAGGGATTTGTTGAAGCTTTTGGAACAGATAGGGTGAGAAATACCCCAATCTGCGAATCTGCAATTGTATCTGCTGCAATGGGGCTATCCATTAACGGAATGAAATGCGTTATGGAAATGCAATTTGCCGATTTTGTGAGTTCGGGTTTTAATCCCATAGTAAACTATCTTGCTAAGGCCCACTATCGTTGGAATGAGAATGCAGACGTTGTAATTCGTATGCCATGTGGCGGCGGAGTGGGAGCAGGACCTTTTCATTCTCAAACCAATGAAGCATGGTTTACAAAGACGCCCGGTCTTAAAGTGGTTTATCCTGCTTTCCCTTATGATGCAAAAGGACTTTTAGCTACAGCCATTAACGATCCAAACCCTGTGATGTTTTTTGAACATAAAGCGCTATATCGAAGCATTTACCAGGAGGTTCCTTCGTCATATTTTACCCTGCCTTTTGGAGAAGCCGCTCTGCTAAAAGAAGGGAAAGATGTTTCTATAGTCACCTTTGGGGCAGGCGTTCACTGGGCATTAGAATGCTTAGAACAAAATCCGGAAATAGAGGCAGATCTTTTAGATTTGCGCACACTTCAACCCTTGGATACATCCTCTATATTTGAATCCGTCAAAAAAACCGGCAAATTAATTATTCTTCAGGAGGACAGTTTATTTGGGGGCATTGGGAGTGATATATCTGCCCTTGTTATGGAAGAGTGTTTTGAATTTTTAGATGCTCCCGTAAAACGGGTTGCGAGTTTGGAAACTCCTGTGCCTTTTGCGAAATCTTTGGAAAATAATTATTTACCAAAGGAAAGGTTTTTGACAACATTAATTGAGCTACTGGAATATTAGGATAATTTATGATAAAAAAGCATACATATTTTATACATTAGCAGCTTGAAAAAATTCACAAAATTAATTTTATGAAAAATACAATTTATTTAGTTCTGGCTATGCTAATAGTTTCTTGCTCAGCAACGACTACAGCCACTTCTCAGTCAACTGCAATGAAGAAAAAAACGCTTAAAGGCACCTGGTCCCTAACGGATATCCGATTTATTGGGGAAGAAGGACTCTATAAAGCAGATTTATTTGGTATTGCAGATTCTCCTTGCTTTAAAGGTGGTGAGTGGATGTTTATCCCAAATAATGGAACTGGAAGGTTCTCCATCAATGGAACTGATAGGTGCCAGGAGGGTACCCACAGAATTCTTTGGTCTTTCTATGAAGCTGGTGATGGTAGTACACAACTTCAGTTTAAATTAGTGGATACTAAAAACAAACCGCTTAGCGTAGATAAAAGTGGCTATCGTATGATCATAAAAAGCTTGACAGAATCCAAGACAGTTTTTATGGTTGAGGTAGATTATAAAGGAAAACCTTTTGATGTAGAGCTGACTTTAGATAAGGTCTCCAAGGATGTAACACTTTAAAACATAACCTAAATAAATAGTATTGACATGACAAGAAAATTTACGAGTTTCCTAATAGTAGCCATGATGTTTCTTTCTTTAAACACTGGTTGTAATGCTATAAAAAATTCCAATAAAACACAAAGAGGCGCTGTTATTGGTGGCGCTGGTGGTGCGCTAGTTGGCGGCCTTATCGCGGGTGGTATAGGAGGCGTACTAATTGGGGCGGCTGTAGGTGGAGTTGCAGGTGGCCTTATTGGTAATAAGATGGATAAACAAGCCCAGAAAATTGAAACTGAAATTCCAGGAGCGGATGTAAAACGCGTTGGCGAGGGCATTCACATAATTTTTGACGATAAAAGTGGTGTCAACTTTGCGTTTGACAGTTCAGATTTAACTGCAGAAGCCAAGTCTAATTTAGATAAGGTTGCTGAAATATTTTTGGAATTCCCGGATACTAACTTAATGATACAGGGATATACTGATAGTGTGGGCAACGATGATTACAATTTGAAATTATCAAAGAAACGAGCAGACGTTGTTGCTAAATACATAGCCGATGCAGGTGTAGCCTCCAGCAGAATGTCTGTTGAGGGATTTGGGGAAGCAGCACCAAGGTTTGACAATGCTACAAAAGATGGGCAAGCAGGGAACAGAAGAGTTGAAATAGGTGTTTCTGCGAATAAGCAAATGATAGAAGATGCAAAGGCTCAGTCTAATTAATTGATTAGACACAAATAATAGTTTTAATGTTTAAACCCGACTGGCCAGTCGGGTTTTTTTGTTTAAAAACTCCTATCTTCCAAATGTGGATAACTATGATGTTATTATAATAGGTGGTGGATTAGCCGGACTCACCGCAGCAATACACTTGGCGACTGAGCAATATAATATACTGCTTCTCGAACGTTATGAATATCCACATCACAAAGTATGTGGAGAATATGTTTCTAATGAAGTAATGCCATATCTGTTAGATTTGGGGGTAACACTACCCAAAACAGTTCAAATAGATACGCTGCAATTATCAACAAGAAAGGGAAAATTACTTCAAACAAAATTACCTCTTGGAGGATTTGGAATAAGCAGGTATGCCTTTGATCATGCACTTTATAAAAAATCTTTGTCCGCAGGAGTTTCCGTCAACTTTGAAACTGTAAAAAATGTTACATTTTTGAAAGACAGTTTTAGCGTAAGTACCGAAAAGGGAAATAGGTATTCAGCGAAGATAGTTATTGGGGCCTATGGAAAAAGATCGGGATTGGATAAACAATTGAATCGAAATTTTATAGGTAAAACTGCCCCTTGGTTGGGAGTAAAGGCACATTATGCACTTCCTGAATTTCCTGACAACCTGGTAGCGCTCCATAATTTTGAAGGTGGGTATGGAGGCCTGTCCAAAACGGAGACGGGAGCTGTTAATTTTTGCTATCTGGTCTCATATAAAAGTTTTCAGGCTGAAAAGAATATCGAAAAATTTAATTCCACGGTAATTTCAAGGAACAAATTTCTAAATCAGTTCCTTGAAAATGCGGAGCCGCTTTTTGACGAACCTATGAGTATTGCCCAAGTGTCATTTGATCGTAAACAGTTAGTTGAGGGACATATTTTAATGTGCGGCGATGCTGCTGGTTTAATTCATCCACTCTGCGGTAATGGAATGGCTATGGCCATTCATAGTGCCAAAATTGCATCAGAAAGGATTGTCGATTATTTTAAGAATGCAGAATATGGACGAAGTGAAATGGAATCGGATTACAAAAAGGAATGGGCGAATGCGTTTAAACGACGATTGCAAACAGGAAGGCTTTTACAATCCATATTATTAAACCCAGGCGCTTCCAATCTGCTTATGGAAACTATTTCAAAATCACCGGGACTTATAAGATCGCTTATTAAACGAACTCATGGAAAACCAATTTCATTATGATTCATTTGCGATATAGAAATACGGAATCAGAATTAATGGATAACCCCAATGTTGCTATAAATATTCTAAGATTGGTTTTTAAGGATATTAACAAGAGTAACCGTTTTTTAGGTGGTAATTCAATAACCTTAGGGAAAGTACGTGAGCTGATAAAAGAATTCCCTAAGAAGCAATATACCATAGTAGATATGGGCTGTGGCGACGGAGAAACGCTTAGAAAGCTTGCAATCTATTTTCGGAAAACTTCTGTAGATGTTGTGCTAATAGGTTTAGATCTTAGCGAAAATGCCTTATCAATTGGACGGGCATTATCAGTTGATTTTCCTGAGATTACATTTCTAAAACAAGACATTTTGACCTTGAAGCCACTAGATTTAAACTGCGATATCCTGCTGTGTACGCTCACCATGCATCATTTTAGTAATGAGCAAATCCCCATATTCTTATCTCAATTTTCAAAATTGGCCAATATTGGGGTAATTATCAACGACTTACAAAGAAGTGCACTTGCATATTATCTTTTTAAAGGGTTTAGTGCTATTTTTATAAAAACAAAAATTGCGAAACACGATGGTCTCATCTCTATTAAAAGTGGATTTAAGAAACAAGACTTAATATCTTTTTCAAAAGATTTACCTAATACTACTCATACAATAAATTGGAAATGGGCATTCAGATATGTATGGGTGATGCAGACAGCGCTACTAAGCCGATCATATGAATAGTGTACGAATAGCAACTGTGGCAAAAGCATTGCCATCTTACTGCAGAGAAACTAAAGATATCTTGCCTTTTGTTGAGCTATGGCTTAGCGGACAGGAAGAAAGGTTTAGAAGAAAGGTGATTAAGATATTTGAGGGTGCAGCTGTAGATAGACGCTATGGTATAATGAATATTGAAGAGGTGTTTACTGCGACCAGCCTGGAAGCCAAAAACGACATTTATGTAAGAGAGGTAAAAAAATTGGGAACAGCTGTACTTCAAAAAGCACTTCTTAAGAGCAGCTGGAGTCCGGATTCTCTAGATTATATAATTACTGTAAGCTGTACGGGCATAATGATTCCTTCTTTAGATGCCTATATTGTAAATGATCTTCAATTAAGACAAGATATTATCAGGTTACCGGTTACCGAAATGGGTTGTGCAGCTGGTGTTTCAGGGCTTATATATGCGGCGAACTTTTTAAGGGCAAATCCTGGGAAACGAGCCGCTGTAATAGCTGTGGAAAGCCCTACGGCCACATTTCAACTCACAGATTATTCTATGGCAAATATGGTTAGTGCTGCTATATTTGGTGATGGTGCAGCTTGTGTGCTGCTTACTTCTGAAAAAGAGGCCGCAGGACCCTCCATCGTTGCGGAAGAAATGTATCATTTTAGAAATGCGACACATTTAATGGGTTTTGATCTCACCAATTCAGGGCTTAAAATGATCCTGGATCCCTCCGTTCCGGAAACCATAGCGCAACACTTTCCTGATATTGTGCATCCGTTTTTGGAAAAGAATGGTACTTCCATTGAGCATGTGGATCATTTGATCTTTCATCCCGGTGGAAAGAAGATTGTCCAAACCGTTGAAGATTTGTTCGGAAAATTAGGAAAAAATATAGATGATACTCGTGAAACATTGAGGCTTTATGGAAATATGAGCAGTGTTACGGTACTTTATGTGCTGGAACGATTTCTGTCCAAAGAAATAGCAAAAGGTGAGCAGGGATTGATCTTAAGCTTTGGGCCCGGATTTTCCGCACAACGAGTTTTGTTGGAGTGGTAGATATAAAAAAAAATCAAGGTGGAAGAAGTTAAAACAAATAATTGGGCGTTAATCCTGGGAGGAAGTAAAGGTCTTGGCCTTGCTACAGCCAGAAAGCTTGCAAGGAGTGGGTTTCATATCATTGTGGTCCATCGCGATCGTAATCTGGATATGCCAGGTATAGAAAGCACGTTTAAAGAAATTAGCTCTACAGGAGTGCAGTTTAAAAGCTATAACCAAGACGCCATACTACAGGTAAATCGAGATGAATTAATAAGTGAAATTCAGCACTTTATTCCAAAAAGTCATAAGATCAAGGTATTGGTTCACAGTATTGCAAAGGGTAACCTAAAACCAATGTATTCTTCAAATGAACAAGAACTTAGCAACCAGGATTTTCAAATCACTATTAATGCAATGGCCATAAGTCTATATGATTGGGCACAGGCATTAATAAAAGCAGACCTTTTTGCAGAGGATTCACGGATTATTTCATTTACAAGTGAAGGATCTTCGAAAGCTATTTCTAACTATGGTGCAGTAGGGGCTGCAAAAGCCGCC
>CBDTVT010000084.1:0-12393 GCA_965364275.1 uncultured Eudoraea sp.
AGGTGAAGAATTACTTACCGTAAAAATTAAATAAATGATATACAGTTTGGATAAAATAAATGAGATGGCTGAAGGGGATGAGGATTTCGTCAACTCTGTCATTTCTGTATTTCTTGAGGAAGTACCCCAGGATCTTGAAGATCTTGAGAAGGCGATTGAAAATGGTGATTACGAAAACGTATATAAACTAGCACATAAAATAAAACCGAATGTGGATTTACTGGGCATGGAACAGAGCAGAGTAATTGCCCTGGATATTGAGACATTGGGTAAAAATCCCGATAACAAGGAAGAAATTGAGAAAAAGTTCCCGCTACTAAAAAAAGATATTCATCAGGTAATTTCTGAACTTAAAAAAGACTTTAATTTCTGATGTTTGCAGAAATTATTACCATTGGCGATGAAATTCTAATTGGACAAATAGTAGATACCAATTCTGCTTTTATTGCCGGTGAATTAAATAAGATTGGAGTTTCAGTATTCCAGATAACTTCTGTTCAGGACGATAGATCTCATATACTTAAGGCCTTGTCAGATGCCGAGAAGCGGGTAAAAATTGTCATTATTACTGGCGGTTTAGGGCCAACCAAGGATGATATAACCAAACATACCCTCTGTGAGTTTTTGGATGATAACCTGGTTGAAAATAAGCAGGTATTGACTCATATAGAAGAGTTGTTTAAGAATTATTTTGCCACTCCTATTTCCGATATCAACAGGCAACAGGCTTTCGTTCCCTCTAAAGCTCAGGTATTACACAATGCCTATGGCACTGCTCCGGGGATGTGGATTACTACCGAAAAAGCCACTTTTATTTCACTGCCGGGAGTGCCTTTTGAGATGAAAAATCTTATAAACAATGAAGTTATCCCAAAGATTGTGGCAACTTTTGATTGTCCGCATATTTACCATAAGACGATAATGACCTATGGCCTGGGGGAAAGCGCCATTGCGGCAAGAATAGAGGATTGGGAGGAAAATTTACCTTCTTTTGTTAAACTGGCTTACCTCCCTAATTTGGGTAAAGTTCGGTTGCGATTAACGGCGAAAGGAGCAGACAAGGATGTCATAGAAGATGCTGTAAAAAAAGAATCGGCAAAATTATATTCCATAATCGGGGATATCATATATGGGGAAGAAGAGGATGGGTCTATAGAATCTGGAGTTGCTAAATTGCTAACTTCAAAGAAAATGACCCTGGCCACTGCTGAAAGTTTTACCGGAGGCAAAATTGCAGAACAAATTACGGCTATTCCAGGTGCCTCGGCTTATTTTTTAGGGAGCGTGGTAAGTTATGCCACTCAGGTCAAAATAGATATTCTTAATGTGCCTGAGGAGTTGGTAAAAAAGAATTCTGTAGTAAGTGCTGAAGTTGCAAAAACAATGGCTGTTAATGTCAGGGAATTATTGAAGGCAGACTTTGCTATGGCAACAACTGGCAATGCGGGCCCTGCAAAAGGTGATTCCGATGCCGACATAGGAACTGTTTATATTGCAATTGCTACTCCGAATGATGTATTGGTGGAAAAATTTACAATGGGAAATCACCGTACTAGAATAGTCCAAAAAGCAGTACATAAGGCTTTCCAGATGCTGCAAAAAGAAATTTTAAAATTCTAGAAGAGAATTTTGTCCATCACACAAAAATGAATTAAATTTGCACCCTGTTTAAAATCAAGTAAAAAATAGCGTAATGTCAAAAGTTTGTGAACTTACCGGAAAGAGAGCTATGTTTGGAAATAATGTATCCTTCTCGATCAATAAAACAAGGAGAAGATTTAATGTAAATCTTTCCAAGAAACGTTTTTATATTCCGGAAGAAGATAGATGGATCACTTTGAAGGTTTCTACAAGGGCTCTTAAATCGATAAACAAAAAAGGCATATCTGCTGTTTTAAAGGAAGCTAGAGCTAAAGGATTGATTAAATAATCCTTCTATATATAGAATACGATGGCAAGAAAAGGAAACAGAGTTCAGGTAATATTGGAGTGTACAGAGCATAAAAACTCTGGTATGCCGGGAACATCCAGATATATTACAACCAAGAACAAGAAGAATAGCCCTGATAGGTTAGAGGTTAAAAAATTTAATCCTATTCTCAAGAAAATGACTGTTCATAAAGAGATAAAATAAGAAAGCATGGCAAAGAAGACGGTAGCAAGTTTACAATCCAGTTCTAAAAGACTTACCAAAGCTATAAAAATGGTAAAATCACCTAAAACAGGTGCCTATACTTTTGTAGAATCTGTTATGCCACCAGAAATGGTAAACGAATGGTTGAATAAGAAGTAACAAACTAACTAAAATTGAGTTCTGAGCCGCTTTCTATTGAGAGCGGCTTTTTTTATTTCATATATTTGTCTAACGACTTTTTGAGGTAACATGAGCTTATTTAAAAAAATATTTACATCCCAGAAAAAAGAAACTTTAGACAAAGGATTAGAGAAAACTAAAACCAGTTTTTTATCCAAACTAAGCAAGGCCGTAGCGGGTAAATCCAAAGTAGACGATGACGTTTTGGATAATCTGGAAGAAGTTTTAGTGACCTCTGATGTTGGAGTGAACACGACGCTAAAGATTATTGAGCGTATTGAGGCAAGGGTTTCCAGGGATAAATATATGGGTACCGATGAACTGAACGGAATTCTCCGGGAAGAAATTGCTGGTCTATTATCAGAAACTCATGTGGGTGAAGAGGAAGAATTTAGTGTGCCTAAAGACAAAAAACCATATGTGATTATGGTTGTAGGGGTTAATGGGGTAGGTAAAACAACCACCATTGGAAAACTTGCTTATCAGCTTAAAAAACAAGGATTACAAGTTGTATTAGGAGCAGCTGATACTTTTAGGGCAGCTGCAATAGATCAACTTCAAGTTTGGGCAGATCGCGTGGATGTACCGTTGATCAAACAAAAAATGGGCAGTGACCCGGCCTCAGTTGCCTTTGATACGTTGAGTTCAGCTGTTACCCAGGGTGCAGATGTCGTATTAATTGATACAGCCGGCAGATTGCATAATAAAGTCAACTTAATGAATGAACTTGGAAAGGTAAAACGTGTCATGCAAAAAGTCATTGAGGATGCACCCCATGACGTACTTTTGGTACTCGACGGATCTACAGGGCAAAACGCATTTGAACAGGCTAAAGAATTTACAAAGGCTACGGAAGTAACCTCTTTGGCTGTAACAAAATTAGATGGTACAGCCAAAGGAGGAGTAGTCATTGGCATTTCAGATCAGTTTCAGATTCCGGTTAAATATATAGGTGTAGGTGAAGGAATAGAGGATCTCCAGATATTCAATAAATTTGAATTTGTGGATTCATTCTTTAATATAGCCAATTGAAATATTTAAACTTCATACTTTTTACATTCTTTTCAACAGTACTAGTTGCACAAATTGAAGCGCCTAAAGCCAGTCCGTTTACAAAACTTGAACAGTATGTTGGACTTACTAAAATTACGGTTGCCTATTCCAGACCCGGAGCAAAAGGCAGAAAGGTAATAGGAGGCCTGGTGCCATATGGACGCATTTGGCGTGTTGGTGCAAATGAGTCCACTAAGTTTACCACAGATACTGAACTTGCCATTAGGGGTAATTATTTGCCCAAGGGCACATATGCACTTTATGCCTTCCCCTATGAAGATTACTGGGACGTAGTTTTTCATAAAAACACTGAACATTGGGGAGATGGAAGAAAAGCATACGAGCCTGCAGAAGATGCTTTCAGGATTCGGATAAAACCACAGGAAATTCCTAATTATCAGGAAAACTTCCTGATTACTTTTGATCAAATAGACCACAATTCCATTAATATGCTATGGATATGGGAACATACACTTATAAAAATCCCCATTTCAGTGGATACTGATACAAAAATGAGGCAGGAGATTGCTTCCAGTATAGAGAAAAATCCCACTGCTCAAACCTATTATGAGGCGGCACGCTATCTGCAGGAACAGGGAGAATCATACCCGGAGGCTCTATCTTATCTGAATAAGGCCATTGAGATAGGAGGGGATACCTATTATTTTTATAGGGTTAAATCTTTGGTTGAAGCTGCTTTAAAAGATTATGACAGCGCCATTATTTCAGCACAAAAATCATTAGAATTGGCCCAAAAAGAAGATAAAGATGAATTTGTACGCATGAATGAACAAAACATTTCTGTTTGGAGTACTAAACAAGTAAATATTAAACAATGAAAAAGCTAATTTTCCTACTTGGTCTTCTATTAATCAGTTCCTGCAAGGAAACTAAGGAAATAGATTATTCCTCTGTGGTACTTTGGGAGCCCTATAATGACTCCTCTGAAGTTGCTGCAAACCAGGAGCATGAAAAATCACGGATGCGTTACAAACTCATACAGTCCAGGGTATCAGACAAAAATGAGATATTCCGGCCGTTGTATCACGAAGTGGTAGAAATGTCTGAGACCGATTATGAACAACTAAAACCTCTGATACTTGAACAGGATATACCCACTATTCAAGGGCATATAAAAGAGGGAAAATTGACATATGAAAAATTAGTTCGGTTTTTTCTCTATAGAATTTATCGTTTTGAGCTGGATAGCAGCACTACATTACATACTATAATAGCTTTAAATGAAAATGTAGTAGAAGAAGCCAGGGAACTTGACAAATTAATTTCAGAAGACCATCATCCAATTTTTGGTATGCCCATTCTTCTTAAAGATAATATTGGAATAGCGGGGATGAATACAACGGCAGGATCAATTGCTCTGAAGGATAATCAAACCAAAGATGCTTTTATTGTAGAGCAATTAAAGAAAAACAAAGCTTTAATATTAGGTAAGGTTAATCTTAGCGAATGGGCTTATTATATGTGTAATGGCTGTCCTTTGGGATACAGTGCTATTGGTGGCCAAACACTAAATCCGTATGGACGGGGTGTTTTTGAAACAGGTGGTTCCAGCGCTGGGAGCGGAACTTCTGTAGCCACTAACTACGCTGTGGCAGCGGTTGGAACAGAGACTTCAGGTTCTATTCTTTCTCCATCGAGCCAAAATTCCGTAGTTGGTTTAAAGCCAACCATTGGACTTTTAAGCAGATCCGGTATTGTACCAATATCAAGTACACTGGATACCCCCGGGCCAATGACAAAAAATGTTGTGGATAATGCGATCTTATTATCCGCAATGGTTGGCAAGGATAAGGCTGATGACAAGTCTGTGAGTACCGATGAAAAATATCTTGATGCGGTTTTGAATCCAGGGAGTCTTAAAGGAAAACGTTTAGGGGTTTTCAAAGATCTTTTAGAAACTGATTCAATTTATAGGCAAACCATAAACAAATTAAGAGAAATGGGTGCTGAAGTTATAGAATTCACCCCCCCTGAAGTATCCATGGATGGGTTTTTAACGCTTCTCAATATAGATATGAAAAATGACCTTCCTGAATATCTTAATGCCAATATCCAAAATAAAGAAGTAATTCCTATGCGCACTCTTGAGGAGGTTGTGGAATTTAATTTACATGATACCTTGCTGCGAATTCCCTACGGTCAATCCATTTTTGATAGTATTCTTAAAGATTCAACCACTTTGGAAGAACTTGAAGTCATTAAAAATAGATTAGAAAAAAATGGCAGAATATTTTTCGATACCGTTATGGATCAGGAAAATTTGGACACTATTTTATCTATAAACAATTACCATGCAGGTTATGCAGCAGTGGCAAAATATCCTGCGTTAACTATTCCTATGGGATATAAGGAAACCGGGGAGCCACTAAGTCTTACATTCATTGCAAAGCCTTTTCATGAGAGCGAATTACTTAGATTAGGAAGCGCATTTGAGGCAGCTACAAAAATTAGGAAACCCCCTAAAGGCTATAATTAATTTAGGAATTTCCTATCTTTTGCAAAAGAATATTAAATCACTTAAATAACTGTGCAAATCCTGGACTACATAATCATAAAACCAAAAATTTGAATAAGACCGCAATACATATTATTCTATTTTTAATTTTAATGGTTTATCCTAAAATTGAGGGTCTGGCTCAAAAAACAGACTCTATTATTCATGTAAACGGGAATGTTCTGACGGGAGATTTCAAGAAGATGGAATACGGTATCATCACATGGAAAATGCAGGGTATGGGAACAATAAGTGTTGAAGAACCTTTTGTTAACACTATTATTTCTAAAAAACAATTTGAAATAATAATGAAAAATGGCCTCATTTATTATTCTTCCTTTGAACCTTCTGATAGTACCGGGGAAGTAATTATTAAAACAGGAAGCGAAAAAGTATCAATAAAGATTGATGATATTGTTGAAATTCATCCTATTAAAAGGAACTTTTGGATGAGATTTAGTGGAAGACTGAGCCTTGGTGCCAATTATGCAAAAAGTAGCAATTTAACCACCTTAGCCTTTTCAGGAAATATGACTTACAGGAGAGAAAAAAGTAGTTTCAATGCAACCTGGAATTTAAATTTGTCATATCAGACTGATAGCTTAGTTACAAATAACTCTGAAATTGATGTAACGTGGCAGCGTTTGTTTAAAAATAAATGGTCTTCTCTTTTAGGTTTTGGAACGAGCCAGAACCAACAATTAGGAATACAACGCCGATATAGTTTAAACTTAGGGGCGATTAAGGATATTGCAAATAACACCTGGAGTAGGTTTTATCTGGCGGGGGGCATTAGTGGCATTGAGGAACAATCAACTGATACTAATGCACCAGCAAATGCAGATATGGCAGGACTAGTTCGTGTGGGTTATGATATTTATAAATACACCACCCCAAAAGTCGCTCTGCAATCCAATTTGAGTTTCTTACCCTATCTTACCGGTGACGCAAGATACAGAATGGGCCTTAACCTGAATCCCAGCGTTAGTATATTTGATAATAATTTTAAGGTGGGTTTTAATTTCTATTATACGTATGATAGTAATCCACCCGATAGTTCGTTATCTAATGAAGACTATGGAATTGACTTCCAATTATCTTATATAATAAATTAATAGAAGGGACATAAAAGAAGATCTCAATCCTTAAGGGAAGTCTTTTAATTGATTAGGTCCATAATCTTTTCCCACAGGGCGTTATCAAAACTTGATGGCCCAAGTAAACTCTCACCGGCATCTTCCCCCATTCTTACTATAACCAGCCCCATACCGGGAACAATATAAAGCTTCTGATCATTTTTACCCAGACCGGAATAAGTATCTGCCGGGGCATTAGGAATAAGCGCTCCATTAAATACTAGTTGCAATGATGGAGCCATATAGCTTTCTTTCCCATTCAGCCACCACAAGTAGCCATAGGATTTATTCAACTCCTGGGAAGTGTTTTTCATATTAGAAATATAATCCAGATCCCCTAAAATGGTCTCTCCGTCCCACACTCCATTATTTAAATTAAGTAATCCAAATCGAGCCATACTTCTGGCCGAACTAAAATACACATTGTTCAAACCATTTGTAGATACCCAAAGCCCATTCATGCCAATTCTATTTCTTAAATTGGTATTGTAAAAAGCACTAAAAGAAGTACTGGCAGCTTCTCCTACAACCCTTTGCAATAAGGTATAAGGCCCGTTGTGATAAGCCCAACGGCTACCTGCATCAGCCTCATATTCCAGGCAATCTGCAGTAACACAATCAAACGCAGTATCTTTTAGGCCGCTGGTCATGGTTAATTGATTCCTTATGGTAATCAAATTTTCTTTTTCCGGAGGAGCTGAGGTCCAGCCTTCCCCAAGGTAAATGGAACTTTTTTCATTTATGTCCAGTAAATCCATTTCCTGGGCAATCCCGACAGTAAAAGCAGTTAGTGTTTTACCAGCAGATGCCCAATACCAAAGACTGTCCTTTGTGAAGGTTCCGAAGTATTCCTCCATGGCAATTTTACCATCTTTTAAAATTATAAATGCTTTAGTATCCTTTTCCCCTAGAAAATCTATTAGTTCCTGTTGTGCATTGGAATTCCAACCCAACTCTTCAGGGCTTGTGGTTTCCCAATCATCAGAGTTGGTACCTGGAAAATATAAGGAAGGATCCGGGTTTTGTTCCGGATCGTTTTGTTCAATTAACACATCTGCTAAATCATCGGAATTATTTTCGCAGGACAAACAGCCCAGGAATAATAAAATTAAAAATAGTCTTTGAATTTGGGGTTTCATTTGGTTTTAATTTCTAATTAGACCAATACTACTAATAATGGTTTAACGCAGAATGAGAAGAATTCTTGTTAAAAGACGGCTCTTCTTCTATTGTATTGTATTTTTGCACGGCTAAAGAAAACCCATGAGAACTAAGTCGGTTAAGAAAAATAGAATAAATGTTGTAACTCTTGGGTGTTCCAAAAATGTATACGACTCTGAGGTTCTTATGGGACAGCTCAGAGCGAATAAAAAAGAGGTGGTTCATGAAGAGGAAGGGAATATAGTGGTTATTAATACCTGTGGTTTTATAGCAAATGCTAAAGAGGAAAGTGTAAATACCATTTTGGAATATGTAGATAAAAAGCAGGCAGGAGAGGTAGATAAAGTTTTTGTTACAGGATGCCTTAGCGAACGTTATAAACCAGATCTGGAAAAGGAAATTCCTAATGTAGATGAATATTTTGGAACCAGTGACCTGCCTAACTTATTAAAGGCCTTGGGTGCCGATTACAAACACGAATTAATAGGAGAACGCCTCACAACAACACCCAAGAATTATGCCTATTTAAAGATCGCTGAAGGTTGCGACAGGCCTTGTTCATTTTGTGCCATACCATTAATGCGGGGTAAACACAGAAGTAAGCCGATTGAAGAATTAGTTATAGAATCTCAAAAACTGGCATCTAATGGTGTAAAAGAACTTATACTTATTGCTCAGGACCTAACCTATTACGGACTAGATCTCTATAAAAAAAGAAACCTGGCCGAATTATTAAAAGAACTTTCTAAGGTGGAAGGAATAGAATGGATTCGCCTTCATTATGCCTTTCCAACAGGGTTTCCTATGGATGTGCTTGAGGTAATGAAAGAAGAACCAAAAATCTGTAAGTACCTGGATATACCATTACAGCACATCTCAGACTCCATTCTTAAGAGCATGCGCAGAGGAACTACCAAGGCCAAAACTACCAGGCTATTGAAGGATTTCAGGCAGATTGTGCCAAATATGGCTATCAGAACAACACTAATTGTGGGTTATCCGGGAGAAACTGAGGAAGATTTTCAGACCTTAAAGAAGTGGGTGAAAGATATGCGATTTGAAAGACTTGGTTGTTTTACCTATAGCCATGAAGAAAATACGCATGCATATAATTTGGAAGACGATGTACCCGAAGAAGTGAAGCAAAATAGGGCGAATGAGATTATGGAGCTTCAATCTGGTATTTCATGGCAGTTAAACCAGGAAAAAATAGGTAAAACATTTCGCTGTATCATTGATCGTAAGGAAGGAAATTATTTTATAGGAAGAACGGAATATGATTCTCCGGATGTGGATAATGAAGTTTTAGTCGATGCAAGGAACTTCTACGTTAAAATTGGCGAATTCGTAGAAGTTGAAATCACAGATGCGGCTGACTTTGACCTTTATGGACAACCCCTTAATTCCTAGGATTAAGCTATTTTTATTTGAATCTGTCCTTCAGTTGATTTAGTTTTATTATTAACTTTGCCATATTACTTTGAATAAATAAATTCTTTAATAATTTTATTTCATAGTTCTTACTTCAAATACGATAAATTACATATTTACAAATTCAAATCCAGCCAAGGGAATTTCTGTAAGATCAAATTCCTTTTCGTTTAGTAAAATACCGTGCTCCATATAGGCTTTCAGATTTGCCAACCAGAAAGTCCAGCCATTACTGCAACCATGATGAATATTTAGTTTGCTTTCCTCATCGGTCGGGATTTCATATTGTTTTAAAGTGAGTAATACGGCATTTTTAACTTCCTTCAAACTAATACTTACCTTACTGACACCCGCAAATGATATTTCCAGAAAGTCAATATTATTTGTTTTCAAAACTTCTCCTTTTTCCTGTCCGTTCCAATTGTGCCATTCCCATATATATTGATCTCCGGCCTGTATATATTCATCTGCTTTTCTTTGCTTTCCTTGCTGAGTTTGGTAAACGGCATTTCTCAAAAACCAGGAGCAAATTCCAGAAGTTGTTCCCCACGCCCAATAAAGTTTATCAATTGGCGCCTTAATATAAATTTTCTTAGTAAATGAATCAAAATTAAGTGTACTCATGACTTATTTTTTTCGATTTAGTTCGTAGCTGTAAAATTCCCTTCCAAGGGCCGCTAAAAACGGTATACCTATCTCATCATATTCATATTTATCGTCGTTGAAAATCCCATCTTTATTGACTAAAATGGTTGCGGTAAGCATAAATTCTACCTTATTTTTTTCATCTGTTATATAAGCACAATCAGTTAGGGTGCCATAGGCAAACCCTACTTTATTATATATTTTTATCTGTTCGGGAATATTTTCTTTTGAATCTCCATATATAAAAAATTTGCAATAACCGTCATAATATTCTTCAGGTTCATAGCCTGCATCTTTGGGTAATGTATGCATCGCTGTTAACAGAAATTCTCTTTGATCCTCACTAAGATTAAACCTTTCATTATTGTTGAATAATTCCGGAAATATTATTCTTTTCAATACTTCGTGTAGTGAACTGACCGGATAATAATTTTTATAGCTGAAATCAAATGGTTCACTATGTAATGAATCTTTTTCGTAATACCCAACCCCCTTTTTTATTCGTTCTAAATTAAGAGCCATGGGTTCGGTATTTATAATAGGTGTGGATGTGCCTGTAGTGCTATCATTAATATATAATATAAGAGGCTTGGTGGTTACCTCATCGGAAAGTACACCTAGCCTGTGTGAAATTCTCACAGGATTGATACCCTTGTTTTCAAGCCTAGAATTAATATCATCCTGTCCCTGGAATTCAAATAATCTGTTGTTTGCATGATTGTCACTAACAGCCAAAATTTTGGAGATGTCCTCTGCAAAGGTGTTTTCAACTGAATCCCCTTCAACGTAGTACATTGTATTCCTATTTAATGTATCTGTAAAGTTTAACTTTTCCAGAGCAAGAACGGCAATTGGCAATTTAACAGTACTTGCCGGATAGAAGTATTTCATATCATCCAATTGAAATTCATAATCAGTTAGGATAATACTATCACTGCTTCTATCTATTTGGGTATAAAGTATTTGGACTTCATATTGATCAACACTATCAATAACTTTTCTGATTGATGTGTTTTGAGAGGCCAAAACTAATGCCATTGGGTTACCTTCTGTGCTCTTAGTCTTGCATGCCAGGGATAATAATAGAAGGAGAATTGTCAGTTTTAAAGCTTTCAATACAACGAATATTTAGTTATGCTGTTATGAATAAACTTCACCCCTGTGCGGTATGAGGGCGTCGCGTACATTTGGCATATTAACTTCTTCGACCACCATGTACGCAATGCTGTGCATAGAACTTAAATCTGCATTGCCTGTAATGTTTGGGCTCAAATTTTCAGCCTCGATATAATCTTTCAAATGCTTTTCGTGATGCAAAGCAACTTCTTTTGCTGTAGGGCCTCTGAAATCCCAGATTAATTTAATTTTTCTACTCACAATTATTCTTGTTATTTTATTTGGCTACCGAGATACCTTTCTCAGCGAATGCTTTAAAATTGCCTAAATATTTTATCGACTGTTTTTTAAATGCCCCTGGCATTATAAACCCCATTAATTTCATCATAAATCCAGAAAATTGAAATTCTGACTCCGAAATCCATTTGGTACTATGGTCATTAATAACTTCAAAGGAATTTTTTTGAATATTGTGAACACCTTTCGCGTCATAAATAGCATGGAATTCATAAGGAAAATTATTCTTTAAGATGGTTTCAACCATAGTCATCTCTCGTTTTCCAATTTTATAATACAATTCCATTTTTGCACCTTCTTTTGTGGGCTCTCCAGACAATTGTTTATAGCCCAAAAGCCCTTCCTGCCAATGTTTCATATTCTCAGGATTATCCAATTTTTTATGTACCTCATCACGGGAAAGATCGATGACTATTTCAGTAGTATATTTCATGATAATAAGGTAGTTATCCCTACTAATGTACTAAATAAAAATATGGAGGTACTAAAAATCTGTTAATCCATAAAGTTATTACTTGCCCAGCAGGATTGAATTCTTATTTTTGTCGAATGCGTTTTTTAAACCTACAGACAAAAAATATAAGAATATATATAGGAATTGCTGCCTCGGTTTTCTTTTTATTTTCGTGTAATTCATTTTTGAAGAATGATGTAAACGAAGAACCATTGGCCAGGGTAGGGGATACTTATTTGTATTGGGATGAGGTGGCAGCTGTTCTTGGTGA
>CBDTVT010000085.1:0-12354 GCA_965364275.1 uncultured Eudoraea sp.
GGCATTGATACCCTATCAGGGTTTAGGAAACGCTCAAACAGGAGGTCGTATTTTAGAGGGTCAATATTGGTTATCCAAAGACAATACGCTACGACCGAACCGGCAGCAGATCCTCTTCCGGGGCCTACGGATACGTCCATATTTCTTGCTTCCCTGATAAAATCCTCTACAATCAAAAAATAGCCTGGATAGCCGGAGTTCTCTACAGTTGTTAATTCAAAATCAATGCGCTCCCTAATTTCATCTGTAATCTCGTCATATCTTTTTTTGGCTCCTTCATAGGTGATATGTCTGAGGTAAGCATTTTCACCGCGTTTCCCACCATCTGTTTCATCCTCTTTAATCTTGAATTCGACAGGAATTTCAAATTCGGGTAAGAGTACATCCCTTGCCAGTTCAAAAGGTTCAATTTTGTTTACTATTTCCTGAATATTCAAAATAGATTCGGGAAGATCTTTAAACAATTCCTTCATTTCAGCACCGCTCTTAAAGTAGTACTCCTGGTTGGGAAGACCATACCTGTAACCGCGGCCCCTTCCAATTGGGGTGGCTTGCTTTTCACCATCCTTCACACATAGTAAAATATCGTGTGCCTCTGCATCTTCCTTTGCACAATAATAGGTATTGTTGGTGGCCACTAATTTTACCTGATGTTTTTTGGCAAATTCAACCAAAACTTTATTAGCTCTTTCTTCATCTTCCTGACCATGCCTCATTATTTCAAGATAGAAGTCATCTTTAAAAACAGATTTCCACCAAAGTAAGGACTCTTCAGCCTGATTTTCACCAATATTTAATATTTTGGAAGCCACTTCACCATAAAGGTTTCCGCTGAGGACAATGATATCATCTTTGAATTGGGCTATAATACTTTTATCAATTCTGGGAACATAGTAGAATCCATTGGTGTAAGCTATAGAAGACATTTTTGCCAGATTGTGATAGCCGTTTTTATTTTTAGCCAGTAAAACCATCTGATACCCATGATCCTTGACGTTTTTATTGGAATGGTCATCACAAACAAAAAATTCGCAACCAATGATAGGTTTTATGTAATTAGCTGGGCTTGGTTCTCCATTTTCTGTTTCCTCAGCCGCAGCTTCTTCTACCATTTTATTGTGAGCCTTAACCTCTTTAACAAAATGAAAAGCCCCCATCATATTGGCGTGATCTGTCATTGCAACGGCAGACATCTTATTCTCAGAAGTACTTGCAACCAGATCCTTTATTTTAATGGTAGATTGTAACACCGAAAACTGAGAGTGGTTATGCAGATGTATAAATTCTGCATTTTCAAGTGACTTTATATTTTGGCTCAGGTCCTCCTCGGAAACATCTATAACATCTAAATTTTTCAGATGTTTGGCTATTTTTTCAGAGGCCTTCTTTAAGCTGATATGTTTTAAACCTACTAATTGAATTTCCTGTGGGTTGGCTTCGGTAAATTTTTCAAAATAATCTGGTTGTACATCCAATTGTTCTTTGGTGTATTGCTTTCTTCTTACGAGTTCCAAAAAACAGCGGGTTGTTGCTTCAACATCTGCTGTGGCATTGTGCGCTTCTGTAAAGGGAGTTTTAAACAAATATTGATGAAGCTCAGTAAGGGTAGGAAGCTTAAATTTACCACCCCTTCCTCCCGGAAGTTCACAGAGCGTGGCCGTATGTTCGGTACATGTGTCCAGAACGGGCAGTTCCCCTAACAAGGTTTTTAGATCTGCCCGATAAAATTCAGCCCCCATAATGTTAATATCAAAACCAACATTCTGACCAACTACAAATTTGGTTTTAATAAGGGCGTCATTAAATTTTTCCAATACTTCGGCTAAAGGAAGTCCATTTTCCTGGGCGAGTTCGGTGGAAATTCCGTGAATTTTTTCGGCGTCATACGGAATATTGAAGCCTTCTGGCTGAATCAGGTAGTCCTGCCGGTCCAATAAATTACCCAGTGCATCGTGTAATTGCCAGGCAATTTGAATGCAACGAGGCCAATTGTCCGTATCACTTACCGGAGCATTCCATCTTTTTGGCAGGCCAGTAGTTTCAGTATCAAAAATCAGGTACATATTAGTTTGGTTTCAGCGTAAAAAAAGTAGCTAAAAATAATCAAAAACAAAATTCATAAATAGCAGAGTTGTCACGAGTTATTAACGCCCATGCAGATATTAATTTGTAATCTCTTTCGAGATATATATCTTTAAAACTGCCAAAAGCTATATAAAAATGAATATTAAGATCAAATTGTCAAATTTACTAGTGATTTTGAGTGTATTTGTTTACTCAACAGCTATACAAAAAGCCTTAGGGCAAGATAAGAATAATCGGCCACCCAACTTTATCATAATTTTTGCAGACGATCTTGGTTATGGGGATCTTGGGGTTTACGGCCATCCCACTATCCAAACGCCAAACCTGGACCTGATGGCATACGAGGGACAGAAATGGACCAATTTTTATGCGGCGGCCAGTGTTTGTACTCCTAGCAGGGCGGCATTACTTACCGGAAGATTAACAGTAAGAAGTGGCATGTCTAGTAATAAAAAAAGAGTGCTTTATCCGAATTCCAGCAAGGGTTTGCCCGCATCTGAAATCACCCTGGCAGAACAGCTAAAGCAGGTGGGTTATAAAACGGCCTGTATAGGAAAATGGCATTTAGGGCATAAGGAGCAATACCTCCCAACCAACAATGGCTTTGATTATTATTATGGAATTCCATATTCCAATGATATGGATAAGGTGGTTGATACTCCCTATTGGGAGTATTGGAAACAACCCAATGAGGCTATTAAAACAAATCATTTTAATGTTCCATTAATGCGGAATACAGAGATCATAGAACGACCGGCCAATCAGAATACCATTACCGGCAGATATACCAATGAAACCATTTCATTTATAAAGAAAAACAAAGGAACCCCATTCTTTATCTATCTGGCACATAATTTACCTCACATACCCTTATTTGTATCAAAAGAATTCAAAGGCAAAAGTAAGCGGGGTTTATACGGCGATGTATTAGAAGAAATTGACCATGGGGTTGGTAAAATAATTGCCACGTTAAAGGAAGAAGGCCTCGAAAATAACACAATAGTTGTCTTTACTTCTGATAATGGTCCCTGGCTCAGTTTTAAGCTTAATGGGGGTAGTGCCGGAGTTTTAAGAGCCGGTAAAGGGACAACATGGGAAGGTGGTATGAGGGAACCCGGAATTTTCTGGGGGCCGGGCTTAATTAAACCAGGATTGGTAAATGGCCTTGGTTCTACGATGGATCTTTTTACTACTTTTAGCAGTTTGGCAGGAGCTAAAATTCCGGGAGACAGAATAATTGACGGGTACGATTTAAGTGAAACTTTGCTACAGGGGAATCCAAGTCCCCGGAAGAAGCTTTTTTATTACAGGGGGACCGATCTTTATGCCGTACGTTTAGGAGATTACAAGGCTCACTTTATTACCCAGGGAGAATATGGCCAATTTGGTAAAAAAGAGGTGCACAACCCTCCCATTTTATATAATTTAAGTACTGATCCGGAAGAGCGATTTGATGTAGCTAATGAAAATCCGAAGATCATTAAAGCGATTAATTCACTTATTTCTGAACACAAATCTAAATTGGTAATAGGCCAGGACCAATTGGTTGAAATAGAATAAAAGGAAATAGTTTAAAAGTATTGGTGGTTTATAGAAAACACTTATATTTGCACCCCATTTTATAGGGAAAAAACATAGAATTAATAATCGAGGGTCGGGCACCCTACAAAATTAATGTGATATGCCAGTTAGAATTAGATTACAAAGACACGGAAAAAAAGGAAAACCATATTATTGGGTAGTAGCAGCAGATGCACGCTCAAAAAGAGATGGTAAGTTTCTTGAAAAGTTAGGGAGCTACAACCCAAACACCAATCCAGCTACAATTGAATTAAACATTGATAATTCTGTTCAATGGCTTGTAAACGGAGCTCAACCTTCAGATACTGCCAGAAGAATTTTATCTTATAAAGGTGTTTTATACAAGCATCACTTATTAGGTGGTGTTCGTAAAGGTGCTTTAACTGAAGAACAAGCAGAAGCAAAATTCAATGCCTGGGTTGAGGAAAAAGCAAAAGCTATTGCTAATAAAGAGGCCGGATTAGATAAAGAAAAGGCTGAAGCAAAAGCTAAAGCATTCGAAGCTGAAAAAGAAATAAACGAAAAACGAGCTTTAGCTGCCGCAGAAGCATTAAATGCAGATGCTGAAGCAGAAATAACTGAAGAAGCTATTGTTGTAACCGAAGAGGCCGGAGCTGAAGCGGAAGTAACTGAAGAAGCTAGTGCTGTTACTGAAGAACCAGTGGCTGAAGAAGTTGTAAAGGAAGAAGCTGCAAAGGAAGAGCCTGTAGCTGAGGAAGCTGTAAAGGAAGAAGCTGCAAAGGAAGAGCCTGTAGCTGAAGAAGCTGTAAAGGAAGAGCCTGTAGCTGAAGAAGCTGTAAAGGAAGAAGCTGTAGCGGAAGTAGTAGTAGAGAAAGCTGCTCCTGTTGCCGAAGAAGTTGTGGAGGAAGCTGCTCCTGCTGAAGAAGAAGTTGCCAAAGAGGCTGCTCCTGCCAAAGCAGAAGATGCTGCTGCAGAAGGAGATACGGAAGAAAAGCCTGCTGCTTCTGAAAAGAAAAAATAATTTTTAGAACGAGATGCAAAAGGAAGATTGTTTCTACCTGGGCAAAATCGTTTCAAAACATAGTTTTAAGGGTGAGGTACTTGTAAAACTCGATACCGATGAACCCGGGATATACGAAAACATGGAATCAGTTTTTGTTTCAATAGGAAACAATCTGGTTCCATTTTTTATTGAAAAGTGTTACCTGCATAAATCAAATCTGCTCCGTATTCGATTTGAAGAAATTTCAAGTGAGGCCGATGCAGATCGGATCATAGGGTCTCATTTGTATTTGCCATTGAAATTTCTACCCAAACTTTCCGGAAACAAGTTCTATTACCACGAAATTATAGGGTTTACGGTTATGGATAAACAACATGGAAATATTGGAGTTATTACAGGAGTAAATGATTCTGTCTCCCAGGCTCTCTTTGAGGTAGAAAAGGATGATAAGCAATTGCTGATCCCGGTCGCTGATAATATTATTGACAAAGTTGACAGGGCTAATAAGACACTTTATGTGACCACCCCTGAAGGATTAGTAGACCTTTATCTTTCCTGAACCTGTACAATATGCTTAAAGCCCAAAAGGTCGGGTTAACTTTATGATATTAATTTTACCGAACTATACTAAATGGGTAAATGCCCCTTTGAAGAAACGTAATAGAATTTTGATGAAAAATTTTAGCTCAGGGACTTTTTGCAATACTTCAGACACTTTCTAACTTCCTCTATTGCATTTGAACCTTTAGGGATATCGTATTCCAATTCAATCGTAGCTGGAAATTTATAATTTTTATCCCGCATTAGTTGCAGAGCTTGGGTAATTGGTGTATCGCCGGTACCCCAAGGAACATTCCCCTTTCCATGCCCGGGTGTTTGACGATCTTTAGTATGCATACTCATTATGCGGGCGTGTTTACTCTTTATAATTTCAAGCGGATCTGTATTTCCAGCGGCTACATAATGGCCCAGGTCCAGATTTAAGGCGTTGTGCTTTGATTGTTTCAATGCCGTATCCCAAAAAGTGGGCGTCTGTTGTTCGTGACCATGGTACGCCACAAAAATACCGTGTTTTTTGGCCATATCTCCCAGTTTTTGGGTATAGACATCATCGCCAGGGTGTTCCAATGTTACATGACTTGCTCCTAAGGTTTTTGCTGTCCGCATTCCCCAATCAATTTCTGCATCTGTATTGTCCTTTCCAAAGGCCCTGGGTTTAAAGGCATAGATAGTAACACCGGCATCATTGTACATCTTCCTAAGTTCCACAAATTTATCCATGGATACTGTAGACCGCCATTGTGCAACTTCTTTCTTATAAGCTGTCATTTTTTCCTCCATTTCTGCGAACTCTTTTTGCTGTTCATCACTTAGGACTTCTCCTTTGCGTTTAGATCTCATAAGAGTGAAATAGGCGCGACGGTCAACAGGATTTTCCGGTTTCCCAGCATAAGACTCAGCAGGGTCTCCCATAAGTTCAATGGCATTGATACCACAATCCAATATATACTTTAATGTGGCCTCGGCACTTTGATCTGGCATGCTCCTAAAAGAATAAGTGATTACACCAATCTGTACGCCATTTATGATTGAATTTGGCTTGTTAGGGAATTTTAATATTGAGGGTGCAGCAAAAAGGGAAGGGCCGCTAATGGCCGCACCGGCTGCGAAAGTCGCGGATGTTCCAATAAACCTTCTTCTGCTAAAATTACTTTTGTTATTTTCCATAATGTTGTTCGTTAGGTGTTCTTTTAGTTTATCAACTTCTCATTTCAGAGTAAACCGAATATTTTCATTTGTCGCATTGACCACGGAATTTCTCCTTCTTCTTCTAAATTATCAGTTAAGATAATACGCAAGAATTTGGTTTTATTTGGTTCAAAAAATAGTATTGCATCCGCACTATCGCATTTTCCCGCATCGATAGTATTCCAATTGACCCCATCCGAGGAAACCTGTAATTCATAGGATCTGGGATAGCTTTGGATCGGAGGTATACGGTCACGATAATCTCCCCGCCGTTTAGGAGGCGAATTAAAATGTATCTCAGTAATGGTGGTAACATCTGGAAATTCAATCTGATACCACATTCCCTTTTTTTGTTTTTCCCCTGCGGTCCAGCCTTCAAAATTAAAAGCACCCAAAGGAGATGCAGTTCCTCCTATTCTGATAGGGGCAGAATGGCTAGCAGTAACCTTCCAGTCTTTGGCAGGAATTAAAGTTTGTGGAACAGAGGACAAAAGCTCATTGTATTGATATGAACCTTTATGGTTTTCACTTTCAGATCTCACTTTTGCTACTTCTTCAGGGTTCACCAAAGTGGCCCCATTGTCCAGATATAACCTTATATAAGAACTTACAGAGGCAATCCACTCATCAGATTGGTCCCCCATACCCACCATGATTCCGCCGGGGTATATTTCTCCGTCTATTGGGCCCTCAAGGCCATGAAGAAGTGTTTTTATAACATATTCTGGATGAGCCTGAACGTGGCTGGAGCTAGCAAGGGAAGGAGCCATAATAATGCCATTTCCCAGCTGCGTACCTTTGCCGTCCGGGCCATGGCACTGAGCACATAATTCATTAAAGATCTCGCCCCCTCTTTCTATTCGTTGCTGTTGTACATCTGTAAGTTGTTGTCCTGATCGGGATCCAAAATCTCTGGTTTCTTTAGGATTCAGGATCTGTTTCCCAACCAGTTGTACTCCCTTGGCCTGATTCTTCCCCAGAACAGAGCTTATATGTTCTTCAATCGAAGGAATTTGTGTGTATTTAGAAGTCAACATGGCCTGGATAGCTACGTCCGTATTGGTATCCGAAAGCAATTCTATGTAATTTTTTCCCAACTCTTTTTTACCTGAAGTTGATAGTGATTCACTGGCGCGGAGTGCTTGTATTCGCATTCTAGGATTCGGATCTTTTAATAGAACCATTAGTAATTCAGGATCCAGGGCGTTTAACCCCTCCAATGTCCATAGGGCATGAAATCTTCCCAAAAGATTTTCACTTTTTTGAACTATTGTTTTAAGGGTAGGAACAACTGAACCATCCTGGGCCATAACGAGAATTTGCTGTGCTTTATCACGCCACCAGCCATTAGGATGTTCCAAGTACTTTGCTAGTTGTGCCGGACTCTCCTCAAACATTCTGGGTTTTGTTTTATCGCGTGAATTTCCTTCATAAGAAATACGCCAGATACGTCCCAGGCCTACTACTTTATCTAACTGATATTGTTCAATTTTAGTTCTTAGGTATGTACCTTTTTGTGCCCACTGTCCTTCTTGTATTATCCCGTGATACATGTCTACAATATACATAGTGCCATCTGGTGCAGTTGCCATGTCAACCGGCCTGAAAAGAGGATCTGTGCTTCGCAGGAATTCGGATTTCTCATCCTGATAAACATTATGTAGTTTAGTGAGTCCTTCGGTAACTACCGGGTTTATCTGACGGACGATCCTCGCCACCGGTTCTCCATAAAAATACTGTCCTATAAGTTCTTTAGGTAATCTGTCTCCCCGGTAGATATCATTGCCTGCGGCTCCCGTAACCCTTTTCAATGAACCATCGGGTTGGCGAACCTCGTCCATTCCTCCTTGCATATCGGCGATCTTCACCGGCGCTCCCCAGGGTATCTCAAATCCTTCTTCAAATTCATCTTCTACCTCAAAATTCCCATAGTGAATTGGAAACTGAAAATAGGAAGGTACACCACTCCAACCACCCTGAAACCAGAGCTTCCCGTCATTGTCATGAGTAATACCCCATTGAGCCCTGTTGTATCCGGTTTTTTCCCTGATAACTCCTTTTGAAGTTTCTTTTACCCGAAAAGCATTTACCGTGCTATAAAGCCAATTATCCATGCCCCAATACATAAAGGCCTGTTGGTGCTCCACATTACCGGAGCGGCCAAATTTATTGGTAAAAAATTCTTTTTTGTCTGCCATTCCATCCCCATCGGTATCGGTATATTTATACACATTATCCTCATCTGAATTCATGGTCAAAACAGCATCCTTTCCGTAGGGGAGAACAAATCTGGGGAAGATAAGCTTGTCCACAAAGGTGGTTCCGGACTCATAGATGCCATCGTTATTTTTATCTTCCCATCGAGAAATTCTGCTTACCGGTTCCAGAGTTCCATCCGAATCAGCTGTTAGCATATAAGTTCGCAATTCCAATACGTACATTCGTCCGTTTCCGTCAAAGGAAATTGCCCCTGGCTGTTCAATCTGTGGTTCTGTCAGAACAGGTTCTATCTTATACCCGGGAGGTAATAGAAAGTGAGTGGCTTCTTCATCAGGGTACAAAGGCTTTACGGGAGATTTTGGATCCAGGTCCACACCTTTCCAGTTTTCACTTTCCGGATCTTCATCCTCAGGAATGGTTAAAACAGGTAAGGTGTCAGACATAGAACTTATAACCTTCTCAATAGGGTGAGGCCCCTCGTTTTTTGGTTTGCAACCCGGGACTATTAAGACAATTAGAAATAATAAGAAAAAACAATTGCGCGCCGGAATTTTTAAATCCCCGAATAATTTAATACTCATACTGTAGATTTAGAACAAACTGCGAATATCATACCTGATGAGTGAAAATTAATTATATTCAGCCCAACTTACAAGTGTTTAGTAAAACTTGTCTTATTAGAATTAAGAAAACTTAATTTTTTTCAATGTATCGTAGCCTCTCTTTTTACATCCTGGTCCTTTTTTTAGTTAGCTGTAAAAATAATTCAGAAGTTGTTGTTTCTAAGGAGGAGAAACCTCCAAATGTAGTCTTAATTTTTACTGATGATCAGGGTTATCAGGACGTCGGGGTATTCGGGGCAAATGACATCCCAACGCCACACCTCGATCAGATGGCCAGCGAAGGAATAAAATTAAGTAGTTTTTATGCTGCCCAGGCAGTTTGCTCAGCCTCAAGGGCTGGGTTATTAACGGGTTGTTATCCTAATCGTATTGGGATTCACAATGCCTTTATGCCTGATAGTAAAATTGGACTGCATCCTTCTGAAACCACTATTGCAGAAATGCTTAAAGCAAACGGATATGCTACCGGTATTTTTGGGAAATGGCATTTAGGGGATCATCCGGATTTTTTACCAACCAAACAAGGTTTTGATGAGTATTTTGGAATTCCGTATTCTAACGATATGTGGCCCTTTCACCCGCAACAGGGTCCCGTTTTTAATTTTGGACCTTTGCCATTATATGAGAATGAAACCGTTGTAGACACCTTAACCAACCAGTCTCAATTAACCACGCAAATTACAGAGCGAAGCGTAGATTTTATAAACAGGAATAAGGATCGTCCCTTCTTTCTTTATGTACCCCACCCACAACCCCATGTGCCTTTGTTCGTCTCGGATAAGTTCAGGGGAAAGTCGGGCAGGGGATTATATGGTGACGTCATTATGGAGCTCGATTGGTCTGTAGGGCAGATTTTGAATGCCTTAAAAACCAATAATCTGGATGAAAATACAGTTGTAATTTTTACTTCGGATAATGGTCCCTGGTTATCATACGGGAATCATGCGGGTAGTGCTTTACCATTTCGTGAAGGTAAAGGCACAGCATGGGAAGGCGGCCATAGAGAGCCGTTTATAATAAGATATCCCAATGGATTAAAAGGAGACCGGAATATTGACATCCCGGTAATGGCCATAGATATCCTGCCCACGCTGGCTGAAATAACAGGTTCAGAATTACCTGAAACTGTTATTGACGGTAAAAGTGTTTGGAAATTACTTAGTGGAGATAGTAAAGAGAGTCCGCAGGAGGCTTATTATTTTTATTACAGGGTGAACGAACTGCACGGTGTCAGGTATGGAAAATGGAAACTTTATTTCCCCCATAATTACAGAACTATGGAAGGTCAGCAGCCGGGTAAGGATGGTCTTCCCGGCAATTACGCGCATTTAGATTTAAAAGAAATTGAACTTTATGATCTTTCCGAGGACTTAGGCGAAACCACAAATGTAGCCGGTGAATATCCGGAGGTTGTGGAAAAAATAAAACAGCTGGCAGATACTATGCGAAAAAAATTAGGGGATTCATTGAAGGAAATAGAAGGAACTGAAAACAGACTGGCGGGTACCATTGAATGAGAAAACCATTTAAATTTAAACAATTCACCATTTACCAGGATCGCTGCGCCATGAAGATAGGCACTGATGGCGTTTTATTGGGCGCATGGACGAACATCTCTAATTCACCCGAATCTATTTTGGATATTGGTGCCGGCACAGGCATCATTGGGTTAATGCTGGCTCAAAGAGGTTATGCGGATACCATCGATGCCATTGAAATAGATGAGGATGCTTTTGAACAATGCGTGGAGAACTTCGAAGCTTCACCCTGGGCAAACCGGCTTTTTTGTTACCATACCTCTCTTGATGAATTCCTTGATGAAGTAGATGATAAATATGATCTGATAATTTCTAACCCCCCTTTTTATTCTGAAGAAGTTTCCAGTGGTGATAGAGCAAGGGACCGGGCCAGACAGAATAGTTCCCTTCCTTTTAATCTTCTTTTAAAAGGAGTGTCTGAGCTACTCTCTGAGAATGGCATTTTTGCGCTGGTAATTCCTTATAAAGAAGAAAAAAGAGTATTAAAGGAAGCCATAAAAGTTGGACTTTATCCGACACGTTTACTGCGTGTAAAAGGCCATCCGGATTCAGAAGTTAAGAGAAGCCTTTTGGAATTCCATTTTAAAAATACCGAGGTTTTGACAAATGAACTGATTATCGAAAAGTCAAGACACGAGTATACCGAAGATTATATGAATCTGACGAAAGATTTCTATCTGAAGATGTGAGGTTTAATCCATTCTGTGGATTGGCCGGGTAAGGCATGTAGGGCCACCTCCACCTTTATAACTGATTTCCTGCCCTTCATAAGTAAAAACAGTACATCCTGCCTTGCGTAAAGCATTTTCAGTATTAGGATTACCGGCTACCATAATACATTGCCTTGGGGCAACGGCCAGCACATTGCAACCCATAGATTCAAATTCTTGTTCCGGCACCTCTATAAAACTAAATCCACGATGTAGCAATTCATTTCTGAATGAAATAGGCATCAGCGGGGAATAAACAACTGCCAGATCTTTATCTACAGGACTTAATATAGACATTAAATGAAAGACATCTGTAGCACCTTTGTAATGCGGAAGTTCCGCTACCAATACTTCAATTTTATATGGGGCCAGCAGTTCTTTTAGTTGTGCAATTCCAGATGAATTAGTGCGATATGTATGCCCAACTGCCAAAGTATTTTTGTCTAACCAGGCCACATCACCTCCCTCAAGAGTGCCCGGATTTTTTATAGTCCCAAGAATTGGAATATTATTAGCTTCAAAGTATTTCTTTTGTGTGATAGGTTCCAAAGCTCTTGCTTGCTTGCCCATATTGCAGATAATCATTCCATAATCAGTAGCAATTGACGCATCTCGACAATAAATAGAATCAATCTTCGTGTTAGAATCTTTAGGAAAGTGTTTTACTTCCGTATTATTGTTTAATAGTAATGTTTCAAAATTTTCATATTCACTTATGCATTCATCAAATTTAGGTTTTGATACATAATTTAATTCCTGCCATTGTTCGGCTAACACCTTATCTGAAACAAATCCGTTGCGGACAGATTTCAGGTAAACTGTTTCTAGCTTTAAATATTCTGAATGAGAAGTCTGCATCGTTATTTCTCGCGTTTGTTCCATTG
>CBDTVT010000086.1:0-12289 GCA_965364275.1 uncultured Eudoraea sp.
CTGGGCGTTTACATTTAATGCAAGTAGGCCTACAAATAATATTAATACTATTTTTTTCATTACTTTTTGGTTTTGGGTGAATCTCAAATGTAAATGTTTTAGTATGAACATCCAAAATTCTTTTGTTATCTTCTAACGTTACTTATTTTTGTTTCGTATTTCCAATCTGGTAAAAATTAAAGTGATTATCGCAAGTTTAACATTTTTAGTGATAATCATTTTTTGATACCAGTATTGATTTAACAAAAACTGTACCGAAAATATGGATATCCCATCAAAATATGAGCCTCAGATAATAGAAGACCATTGGTATGACTATTGGATGGCCAATAATTATTTTCATTCAACACCCGATAGTCGTAAGCCTTATACCATAGTTATACCACCACCTAATGTTACCGGTATTCTGCATATGGGTCATATGTTGAATAATACCATTCAGGATGTGCTGATAAGAAGAGCACGCCTACTTGGTCTGAATGCATGCTGGGTACCCGGAACTGACCATGCTTCTATAGCAACAGAAGCAAAAGTGGTAGCTAAACTGAAGGAACAGGGCATAGATAAAAAGGATATTTCGAGGGAAGAATTCTTAGTTCATGCCTGGGAATGGACACACGAATATGGGGGTGTAATTTTAGAGCAACTTAAAAAATTAGGTTGTTCATGTGACTGGGGTCGCACAAAATTTACGATGGATGAAGACATGTCTGCATCCGTTATTAAAGTTTTTATTGAATTATTCAATAAAGGTTTGATTTATCGCGGATATCGCATGGTGAATTGGGATCCCCAAGCCAAAACGACACTATCAGATGAGGAAGTAATTTATGAAGAGCGAAATGGCGAGTTATATTACCTCGCATATTCCATCGAAGGTTCTGATGATAAAGTTACTATAGCAACCACCCGTCCTGAGACCATTCTGGGTGATACTGCCATTTGTATTAATCCAAACGATGAACGTTTCAGCAATTTAAGAGGTAAAAAGGCCATCGTTCCCATATGTAATAGGGTAATTCCAATAATTGAAGACGAATATGTTACAATGGAATTTGGTACTGGTTGTCTAAAAGTTACACCTGCACATGACGAAAATGATAAGTTTCTTGGTGAAAAACATCAGCTTGAAACCATAGATATTTTTAATGAAGATGCATCATTAAATTCTTTCGGAATGCACTTTGAAGGGATGGACCGGTTCATAGCGCGTAAAGCCATTGTTAAGGAATTAAAGGAAAAAGGTGTTTTAACAAAGGTGGAACCTTATATAAATAAAGTTGGCACTTCCGAACGAACTAAAGTTGTCATAGAACCAAGACTTTCAGATCAATGGTTTCTTAAAATGGAAAATTTAGCAAAACCAGCTTTAACTGCTGTTCTGGAAACCAGGGAAGTGAACTTTTTTCCGAAAAAATTTGAAAACACATATCGCCATTGGATGGAGAATATTCGGGATTGGAATATTTCCCGGCAACTTTGGTGGGGACAACGCATACCTGCTTACTACTATGGAGATGGCGAAAATGATTTTGTTGTTGCAGAATCAAGAGAAGATGCTCTGGCCAAAGCAATGGATAAATCAGGGAATATTGGGCTGACTGTGGAAGATCTGAAACAAGATGAAGATGTATTGGATACCTGGTTTTCTTCCTGGCTCTGGCCAATTAGTGTTTTTGGAGGAATCATGGAACCAGATAATAAAGAGGTTAATTATTATTATCCTACAAGCGATCTGGTTACCGCTCCAGATATTTTGTTTTTTTGGGTAGCCAGAATGATTGTTGCTGGTTATGAATTTAGAGGAGAAAGACCATTTGATAATGTTTATCTAACCGGTATAGTTCGCGATAAAGAAAGGCGTAAAATGTCTAAATCTTTGGGTAATTCTCCCGATGCCCTTAAATTGATTTCGGAATTCGGGGCAGATGCTGTGCGAGTTGGCTTATTGCTTAGTTCTGCGGCCGGGAACGACCTTTTATTTGATGAAGCTCTTTGTAAGCAAGGGAAAAATTTCGCTAATAAAATATGGAACGCCTTTCGTCTTGTTAAAGGATGGGAAATTGCGGAGCTACCGCAACCTGATTATTCTTTAAAAGGAATTGAATGGTATACAGCCAGATTTAATCAAGTGCTTGTGGAGATAGAGGACCATTTTAGCAAATACCGTATATCAGAAGCATTAATGTCAATTTACAAACTGGTTTGGGATGATTTTTGCTCATGGCTGCTGGAAATAGTAAAACCGGCCTATCAGCAACCAATTGATCAGAAAAGTTACAATGCAATCATAGCTATATTTGAGAATAATTTAAAACTTCTACACCCTTTTATGCCTTTTCTATCGGAAGAAATATGGCAGCGTATCTCAGAACGTACACCATCTGAGGCCCTGGTCATTGCTAACTGGCCAGAAATAGAAAGTTATGACCCAGAACGAATTAAGGCATTTGATTTAGCAGCGGAGGTAATATCGGGTATTCGCAATATTCGCAAAGAGAAGAATATTCCTTTAAAAGAAACTTTGGAACTTTCGGTACTAAATAAAGAAGGAATAACTGAGGACTTGGATGTGGTTATCAAAAAGCTGGCTAATATAGAGCCCATTAATTCTGTACTTAGTGCTGTGGATGGTGCACTGTCATTTAGGGTTAGAAGTAATGAATATTTTGTGCCAGTTGCCGGTACACTTGATACAGAAGCCGAAATAAAGAAGATAAAGGAAGAACTGTCATATACCAAAGGGTTTTTACAATCAGTCAATAAAAAGCTGGCTAATGATCGATTTGTGAATAATGCCCCGGAAAAGGTTGTAGCAATTGAAAAGAAGAAGGCAGAGGACGCGGAGGCTAAAATTGAAACCTTGGAAAAAAGCTTGAGTAGTTTGGAGTAATAATGATATGCTATTTAAAGTAAATAATGTCATTATTTGAGAATTTCCCGGATGATGTTTATCTTTAGACAAAGTACATTCAGATGAAACCAATACTGATATCATTTTTCTTTCTATTTATTATTTCCCTGGTGGCTCAAGAGGGCCAATTAGAAATATTACCAGCAGAAATTCAAATAAATACTGCAGTCTTACCAGCACCTGAAGAAGATAAAGCAGATGCCATGGTATATGGCTATGATCAACAAGGTAACTTAGTTGTTTTGCGTGAAGGAACCAATAACCTGGTGTGCCTGTGTGATGACCCCACCAAAGAAGGCATTAGTGTCAGTTGCTATTCAAAGAAACTTGAACCCTTTATGGCCAGGGGGCGAGAACTAACAGCTCAGGGTAAAAACTTTAAGGAAAAACGACAGATTAGAGGTGAAGAAATAGCTTCGGGGAAAATAAAAATGCCTGAAGAACCTAGCATGACGTATATATTTTATGGAACTGATGAAAATTATGATAAAACTACAGGCGATCTGAAAGACGGAAAGTTTCGATATGTTATTTACACACCATTTGCCACAACAGAATCCACAGGGCTTCCCGGTAAACCTCACGCACCCGGTATGCCATGGCTTATGGATCCCGGAACTCACAGAGCCCATATAATGGTTGGTCCTTTCAACTAGTATATACATGCATAAGTTTTTAAAAGGAAGGATGATTTTAGCAATACCTCTAATTGATGAATTTTTCTATCTTTGAGTGAAGCATCTTTTTTAAATGGAATCTTACGCAACTGCACTCCTTTATGCAATTCCTTTTTTTATTTTTTTATTGGGTATAGAAATACTCTACGGATACTTTATTAAAAATCAAAAGCACAAGGTTCTGGATACTGTAAGTAGTATTAGTTCCGGTCTCACTAATATTTTGAAGGATTCCCTTGGTCTGGGAATCATAATCGTAAGTTATCCTTATTTATTGGAGCACCTTGCATTAACAGAAATAAAAGCCAGTTGGTTAGTTTGGGGTATTGCCTTTATTGTTATCGATTTTGCAGGCTATTGGAATCACCGCCTAAGCCATCACATTAACTTTTTTTGGAATCAACATGTTATACACCACAGCAGTGAGGAATTTAATTTAGCATGTGCCTTGCGACAGTCAGTTTCTAATTTAATAGGCTATTTCCCTCTTTTTTTAATTCCTGCAGCAATTCTTGGAGTGCCTACAAAGGTAATTGCAATTCTGGCACCCATTCATCTTTTTGCCCAGTTTTGGTATCACACTCAGCATATAAGAAAAATGGGATGGTTAGAATATATAATTGTTACACCTTCACAGCATCGGGTTCATCATGCAATAAATCCGGAATATATTGATAAAAACCTTGGTCAGGTATTATGCATATGGGACCGTTTGTTTGGTACTTTTCAGGAAGAACTGGCAGAGGTACCGCCCCAGTATGGAGTTTTGAAGCCAGCTCGTACCTGGAATCCGCTACTTATTAATTTTCAACATATTTGGAGTTTAATTAAAGATGCCTGGCGTACGAAGAACTATTGGGATAAAGTAAGAATATGGTTTATGCCTACAGGGTGGCGGCCAGCGGATGTTAAAGAGAATTATCCGATAAGTGTAATTCAAGACGTATATCATTTTCAACGGTATAAAACAAAGGCTTCTTTTGCTTTTAAAGGGTATGTAATTTTTCAAATGTTAGCTACTTTAATAATATTACTATTTATGTTTTATAACTATTCGGAAATTGGCTTCAATGGCTTACTTTTATTTGGAGCCTTCGTGTTTTTGGGAATATATGGCTATACTAGCCTTATGGATAGAAGCAAAAATGCTGTATGGATAGAAATATGTCGAGGAATACTTGGACTTTTTCTCATTTATAGTACAGGAGATTGGTTTGGCATTAATGCCCAATTTGCAGGAGGGGGTTATTATATTGCAATGTATTTTGTTATTACAATTATTGGGGGTATTTATTTTACTTATATAGAAAGAGAATCATTAACTGCGGATGCAGTTTTATAAGAATATATTATGGGGATAAGGCCATACATACTTGCTGAATCTAACTGGGCAGCCATTAAAAATGCAGATTTTGAACTGGCTATACTACCTTGGGGAGCTACAGAAGCGCATAATTATCATTTACCTTATGCTACAGATATTTATGAGGCTGATTATATGGCTGCTGCTGCTGCAAAAATTGCATGGGAAAAGGGTGCAAAACCAATTGTTTTACCAGCAATTCCGTTTGGTGTAAATACAGGGCAATCTGATATCTATCTTGATATAAACCTTAACCCCACCACGCAACTGGCCATTCTAGCCGACATTATTGAGACCCTTAATCGTCAGGGGATATACAAGCTTCTGATCTTTAACAGCCATGGAGGAAATAATTTTAAGCCCTTAGTTAGAGAATTAGGATTAAAATATCCTAAAATGTTTATTTGTTTCTCCAATTGGTTTCAGGCCATGAATAGATCAGAATATTTTGAAAATGAAGGTGATCATGCAGAAGAAATGGAGACAAGTCTTATGTTATATCTTAAACCCGAATTAGTATTGCCAAAAGATAAATGGGGGACTGGTAAATCTAAAAGATTTAAGATCAAAGCATTTACGGAGGGTTGGATATGGGCAGAGCGAAAATGGTCAGAGATAAGTGAGGATACCGGAGTAGGGAACCCGGAACTTGCGACCAAGGAAAAAGGTAAGCGATTTTTCGAAGATATATCTTTAAAAATAGGAAATCTAATTTATGATTTATGCAAAGCCGATTCTGAAGATCTATATGAATTATAGCCCTTATTTCTCGTTAACAATCACCTTTTGCACCAAATTCACATATAGGGTCATGGCTTCTTCACGATCAATATTCTGCGCCTGAATCAAAGCATTAGCCTTAAATGCATTTATTAATGGGGTCCTACTACCAGGGTTATTGTAGTTTTTATTGGCAATTTTGTAATAGGCATATAACTTTAATAATAAGTCTGCTGGTAAAGGCTTCTTATAATCATTTACAAGCTGTACTGCTTCTAAAAAATCGCTATATAATTTATCATTCTTCATCCTTATGAGGAGTTGTGGCAATGCAGGTTTTGGCACCGACAACTTTCTGGTTTAATTTTACGGTGATTGCACTGTCTAATGGTAATAATAAATCTACCCTGGACCCAAATTTAATAAAGCCCGAATCTTCACCCTGTTGAACGTTTTCTCCTATCTCTGCATAATTTATAATACGCCTTGCCATTGCTCCTGCTATTTGTCTGTAGAGAATATCCCCGAATTTTGGGGTATGAATTACTACAGTTGTTCGTTCATTTTCTTCACTTGATTTTGGATGCCAGGCAACAAGGTATTTACCAGGGTGATATTTAGAGTATTTGATAACCCCACTAGATGGATACCGCGTTATATGCACATTGGTTGGTGACATAAATATGGAAACTTGTTTGCGTTTATCCTTAAAATACTCTTCTTCTTCTACTTCCTCTATAACAACTACCTTCCCGTCAACAGGAGCCAGTATATCATTAAAATTTTTATTAATAACTCTCCTTGGATTTCTAAAAAACTGGAGAATAAGGATTAATATGATTAAAGCTAAAATTTGAACTGTATACTTTAACCAAGGTTCAACTATATAAAAGTGAGCCAATACAATAGCAATACCAACACTAAAAAAAGTGGTTAGTATAATTTTCTGGCCTTCTCTATGAAACATATGAAAACAACATTAAAGTTAAATAAGCAAAAGGGGCGGCAAATATTAAACTATCTAAGCGATCTAACATACCACCATGTCCTGGTAAAATGGCGCCACTATCTTTAACCCCAGCCTGTCTTTTTAATTTAGATTCAATAAGGTCACCCAAACTCCCTGTTAGCACAATAACTCCGGCTAGAATGACCCATTGTACCGGGTTTACAATATCTTCATAATTTGCCATAATATAGGCGGCTCCCAAAGTAAAAACCAATCCTCCTAGTGAACCTTCAATAGTCTTTTTAGGTGATACCGCCGGATATAGTTTTGTACGCCCCAATGTCTTACCCACAACATAGGCAAATGAATCATTTACCCAAATTAATATGAAAATCCCCATAATAAGGTATTTAGCAAATTCATTATCCTTATATGGGATCATAGTCAAAAAAATACATCCGCCACCAACATAGAAAAGACCTGCAATAAATTTTTCGTAATTATAATAGATTTTTTTCTTTTTAGAAAATAGGTAGTAAAGCAAACTAAGGTCAACAATTATAGTTATAAACATGAGCACATTGATCAATATTTTATCATCTATAAGATAAATATAAGCCCACCACAGACCTAGATAAGCTATAAAAATATAGTATCCCCTGAGAGATACCAATCTTTTATATTCATACAAACATGCCAGACCAAAAACCATAAAAAGAAAGTCAAATGCATCTGAACTTAGAAAAACGGCAGAAAGAAGTAGAATTACATAAACAGCTCCGGTCAATAATCGCCTAAGAAGTTCTTTCATACTAAAGGTCTTCCATAAGTAATAAGTACAAGTGTTTTGTGCTGCTACCGTAGGTTAGAAAATCATCGGCATTTTCTTCAGTTCCTTGAAAATGTTTAATAGTAGTAATATTTGCGGGGATAACTTGTCTGTATTTCTTTTTGATTGTTTTTAAACCCTCTCCAATTGTGCTTACTAACTGGCTGGTTGTGGCGAAAACAATAACATTATCTGGCAATTCGTTAAGCTTCTTTTCTTTAAGCTGGTTTGAGCAAACTAAAATAGATCCGTTTTGGGCGATCAAATGCTCACAGGTAGTAAAGAAAATTTCACTGTCGTTTGCCTTATCTGTAAATTTTAAATTGTCCTCAGAAAATTTTTCTTTTAAGCGGGGATTCATTACAAAGAAAGGTAGTTCCTCCCAATGATTTTCCTCAATTATATTTTTTAAAGCTTCTGAAACTTCATCAAAGGAATCGCAATAAATGAATTTACCACCATTCTTTTTAAAATGAATAGTAAACTTCTCACCAACCGGGATATTTAGGTCGGGCATATGCATACCTCTGGTTTCCACTGTTTCTTTGGAAACTTTCTTTTTACCACCACCAAATAGCTTGTCAAATAGACCCATCGATATAATTAGGCTTCAAATAATGCTCGACTTATTAAAAAAACAACGCTTAGAATTATTATTTATTTTCTTTGGTAGATTCTTCAGGTGCTAGCTCATCAGTATCAACTATTTCCTGACCTTTTTTATCAAATGTTTTGTCAAAAGGGCGACTACCAAAAATTTTAAATAAATCCTCTTTAAAGATAACTTCTTTTTCCAATAAGCGTTCAGCTAATGTTGTAAGTTTGTCTTTATTTTTTTCAAGCACTTCAATGGCTCTCCTATACTGCTCTTCAATTAATTTAGATATTTCTTCATCAATTACCTGGGCTGTTTCTTCACTGTACGGTTTTGTAAACCCGTATTCATTTTGACCAGCGGAGTCGTAGTATGTAATATTTCCAATTTCGTCATTAAGCCCATAAATGGTTACCATAGCACGGGCTTGTTTGGTTACTTTTTCCAAATCACTAAGAGCACCGGTAGATATTCTATTAAATATTACTTTTTCAGCGGCTCTGCCTCCCAAAGTAGCACACATTTCATCTTTCATTTGATCCGTACGAACTATAAGGCGTTCTTCGGGCAAATACCATGCTGAACCCAGAGATTGACCTCTAGGGACTATTGTAACTTTTACCAATGGAGCAGCATGTTCAAGCATCCAACTTACAGTGGCATGGCCAGCCTCATGAAAGGCAATAGTCTTTTTCTCTTCCGGGGTAATAATTTTATTCTTTTTTTCAAGTCCACCTACAATTCGGTCTACCGCATCAAGGAAGTCTTGTTTGCCAACGGCCTTTTTTTCTTGGCGGGCCGCAATAAGTGCAGCTTCATTACATACGTTGGCTATATCTGCGCCCGAAAATCCCGGTGTTTGTCTGGCCAGAAAATCAAGATCCAATGTCTCGGAAGTTTTTATTGGCCTAAGGTGTACTTCAAATATTTCTTTTCTTTCACGGATATCCGGAAGATCTACATAAATCTGTCGGTCAAATCTACCTGCACGCATCAAAGCTTTATCCAAAACATCAGCTCTGTTGGTAGCAGCCAACACAATTACATTGGTATTTGTACCAAAACCATCCATCTCCGTTAATAACTGGTTTAAGGTATTTTCGCGTTCATCATTAGATCCCGTGAAATTGTTTTTACCTCTTGCCCGTCCTATAGCATCAATTTCATCGATAAAAATAATTGCCGGAGATTTGTCCTTCGCCTGCTTAAATAGATCCCTAACCCTTGATGCACCTACCCCAACAAACATTTCAACAAAATCTGATCCAGACAATGAGAAAAAGGGAACTTTTGCTTCTCCTGCAACTGCTTTCGCCAGTAAAGTTTTACCAGTACCGGGAGGTCCCACCAAAATCGCTCCTTTAGGAATTTTACCTCCTAATGAAGTATACTTATCAGGGTACTTTAAGAATTCTACTATTTCTTCAACTTCTTCCTTGGCACCCTCCAAACCGGCAACATCTTTGAAAGAAGTTCTGGTATCAGTTTTTTCATCAAATAACTTAGCTTTGGATTTTCCAATATTAAATATCTGACCACCGGCGCCTCCACCGGCACCTCCGGACATTCTGCGCATGAGATAAATCCATATACCAATAATCAGTACAAAAGGTAGAATGGATAACAACAACTCCATAAAGACATTAGACTCTTTATCAAACTCTACTATGGTGTCTAAGTTACTCTCCTTTTTTATTTCAGTTATTTCATTTTGAAAAATTTGCAAATCTCCATAATCCAATACATATTGAGGAATTGCACCTGTTGAAGGAAACAAAGGTTTTTCGGACACATCTTTGTGTACACCCTTTGCGAGTGCTTCATCAGATAGGAAAACTTTAGCCTGATTGGTATTGGTGATAATCAATATCTTGGTAATATCACCATTTCTCAGGTATTCCTGAAGTTCAGAAGTAGTAGTTGTCTTTGTAGAATTCAGATTGTCGCTACCAAAGAATTGGAAAGCAATTAAAAATATTGCAATCAAACCATAAATCCACCAAGAACTGAATCTAGGTTTCTTTTGCGGGGTATTATTATCTTTTGCCATTGTCTTTTTTTACTGATTAAAACTACTTTCTACCATAGTGACCTTTGCGTCTCCCCAAAGCCCCTCCACGTCATAAAATTCTCGTATATGTTTTTGGAATACATGAACAACAATGTTTACATAGTCCAGCAACACCCATTCTGCATTTTCAGATCCTTCAATATGCCATGGTTTGTCTTTTAATGCCTTACTTACTGTTTTTTGGATTGAATTTACTATCGCCTTAACATGCGTATTAGAAGTGCCATTACAAATTATGAAGTAGTCACAAACGGTATTTTCTATTTCCCTTAGGTCAAGTACATTTATCTCGAGTCCTTTAACTTCTTCTATTCCATCTATGATTAAGGTAATTAACTCATCTGCACTAGCTTTCCTTTTCTGCATTCAATAATTTTAATTTGTACAAAGTTATTGTTTTTTTGTTTTCTTAGCTACTGTTTTTAACATAACATTGTAGTTCAAAAACGTACAACCCTATATGCAAAGGATCAAACTTGATGCCACGGATTCGACAAACGCCTACCTGAAAAAGTTAATGCTTTCAGAGAAACTGGAAGATTTTACAATTGTTACGGCGAATGAGCAGTTGAATGGTCGCGGGCAAATGGGGACTCAATGGGAGTCAGAAGCAGGTAAAAATCTAACATTTAGCGTTTTAAAGTATTTAAAAAACTACCGGATTCATGAACAATTTTTGTTAAATATAATCACTTCATTAGCGGTTTACTATACACTTAAAAAATTATTTATACCAAATTTACGAGTTAAATGGCCTAACGACATTCTGTCAGGTAATTTTAAGATTTGTGGTATTCTAATCGAAAATAATTTAAAGAATGATATTATTCAATCTTCAATAATTGGATTTGGATTGAACGTTAATCAACTAGAATTCGGAAATTTAAAAAAAGCATCATCGTTAAAAAAAATTAAGGGTAAGACTTTTAATCTTGATGAGGTACTCACGTCCTTAGTATTAAATCTTGAAATACTTTTTAATGAATTTGAATCTGGAAAAGTTTCTGATATTCGTAAGCAGTATGAAATGTTACTATTCAGAATAGACAAACCGTCTACTTTCAAAGACAGGGATTCCAAGTTGTTTACGGGATATATTCGTGGAATCTCTGCCGAAGGCAATTTAGTAGTGGAATTGGAAGATTCTGTTTTAAAGGAATATGCATTTAAGGAATTGGAGCTACTACACTAAAACTTATTGGTTATACTATAGAACGGATTGTTAAATTTTGCTCAAATTATCAGATAACGCATTCATAAAATTAGTAATGGGCGTTTTTATCATCATAGCCATCATTGAATTAAACTCTCCTTCGAAGCTTAACATTACTTCAGTTTCATTATCGTTTTTAGAATCGATATCCAAAGTAAGTGTAAATGGCAATTTTTCACTAGCGGCTCCTAATACCAGTTTATTATAAGGTTGTTGATTTTTTCTTTTAAGCACAATTTGCGGCATCCCTTTAAGAGCAAATAAGAAAGTGTCTGGGTCTAAAACTTCGAATTTATCAATACTATCAGGCATTAATTGCTCAAAATTTTTAAGATCAATAGCGAACTCATAAACATCCTTTACGTTTTTTGAGACAGTTTTCTTTTCAGTTTCTATTTCCATTATTTCATGATTTCCATATTGAAGGATTGTTTCTCCATTCAATTAGTGTTTTTAATTGGTCTTCTTTAATATGATTACTGGAAGAGGCTTGCTCAATAAGATATTCATAATTACTAAGCGTATGAAGTTCTATCTCTTTATCTTTAAAACTCTCTTCAGATATACTAAAACCGTATGTAAAAATTGCTAACATACCCTTTACAACGGCTCCATTGAGCTTTAAGGCTTCTACTGCATTTAGACTGCTTTTACCAGTGCTAATAAGATCTTCAATAACCACAACAGTCTGATTAGCTGACAACTGACCCTCAATTTGATTTTGTCTTCCATGGGACTTGGCTTCCGGCCTTACATAAATAAAAGGCAACCCCAGATAGTCCGCAACAAGCATCCCAATACCGATAGCCCCTGTAGCCACACCAGCAATTATATCTGGCTTCCCATATAAGTCTACAAGTTGTTTTGCAATTTGTTCTCTTATATAATTTCTGATCTCAGGAAAAGATAGGATTATCCTGTTGTCACAATAAATTGGAGATTTCCATCCAGAGGCCCA
>CBDTVT010000087.1:0-12139 GCA_965364275.1 uncultured Eudoraea sp.
CCCAAAAGGCAATAGGACTAGCGGAGTATATGGAACAGCCTAATGAGGATATAAAAAGGAGCTTAAATTTTTCTTTGAACAGTATTGGCCATATTTATAGAACATTAGGTCAATATGATCTTGCTATTGTCAATTTCAATAAATCAATAGTGCTTGAGGCCGAATTGGGCAATACACTCGGGCTTGCCATGAATTATAAGGATATTGGCGATTGCCTTGAGGCTCAAATTAAGCTGGGAGAAGCACTACAAAATTATGAAAAATCGTTAGCCTTCAACGAAAATAATAGCTCAAAAAGAGTCGACGTCATGTCAAATCTCGGAATTGCACATGTATACGTTCATCAGGGCAAAAACAAAGAAGCGCTGCAAATTTTTAATTCTATTCTTGGGGCAGCTGAAGAACTGGGAGACATGAACATCATCTCTGAAATTTATTTAAATATCGGCTGGGCTCAGATGCTAAATAATCAGTTTGAGGATGCTCAATACAATCTGAATAAAGGGTTGGAAATAGCTAAGAAATATAATCTGCTTAGTGCGGTGGAAGAGGCCTATTCCTTTTTAGCCGATTTATGGGAATATCAAGATGATTTCAAAAAATCTAAAGAATTCTTTTTAGAAGCAGATAGAGTGAAGGACTTAATTTCAAATGATCGTAATAGGCGCTATGTAGCCGATATAATTTCCCGTTCTGAGACGGAAAAAAAGAATACTCAGATAGAAGTACTCGCAGAAGAGAATGAAATCATAAACTTAAAACTTCGAAGAAATCAAAACACCTTATTGATTAGCGCCTTATTATTGGCTCTGTTTACGCTATTGTTATATATTTTATACAGACAAAACCAGCTTAAAAGTGATAAGAAGATGCTCACACTCGAGCAAACTATGCTTCGCAGTCAGATGAATCCTCATTTTTTATTTAATTCACTAAATTCCATTAAGCTCTATATAATCAACAATGAAAAAAAGAACGCGGTCCATTATCTAAATAAGTTTTCGAAATTGGTACGTAAAATACTTGAGGCCTCTTCTCTTAAGGAAATACCTTTGGCTGAAGAATTAGAAACTGTAGAATTATATATGACAATCGAAAATATTCGTTTTTCCAATGAAATTCAGTTTAAAATAATCATAGATGAAGGTATTGATCCCCACATAGTTAAAATCCCTTCTCTTATTCTTCAACCTTTTTTGGAAAACGCCTTATGGCATGGTCTCTCTTCAAAAGATGGTGACAAATCCATTTTATTGCATATAATCAGAGGGAAAAAGGGTTATATAGATATATCTATAGCTGACAATGGAGTGGGAAGAGAAGTTTCCGAAAAACTCAAGGAAAGCAAGGTTCTAAAAAGAAAATCAGTCGGGATCAATATTACCAAAGAACGTTTGGCTAATTTTTCCAAGGATTATCAAAATACATTTGAGATAGAAATTATGGACCTTTATGATAAGGAGGGCGCAGCCTGTGGCACCAAGGTAATATTACATATACCTATTATTTAGAATTATCCACAGCTATTTTTTCCAATTCCTGATACCATTCTTTGCCAAATTTTCTAATCAGTGCCTCTTTTACAAACTTATAAATGGGGATTTTCAATTCTTCTCCCAAAGAACATGCCGGATCGCAGATTTCCCATTTATGATAATTAACCGCTGTAAGTTGTTCATATTCTGTAATTCTTACCGGATATAAATGACAGGATACGGGTTTTTTCCATTTTGTCGCCCCCTTATTATAAGCTTCTTCCAGGCCACATTTGGCGATCCCTTTTTCTGAGCAAATTACATATGCACATTCTTCTTTATTAATCAAAGGTGTTTCCCATTCGCCATCTGCACCCTTTATAAAGGCACCTTGTTCTTCTATGGCTGAAACTCCTTCAGCCGAAAGGAAAGGCTTAACAGCAGCGTAAATATCAACTAAAATTTCAGTCTCCTTATCCTCCAATGGGGCTCCCGCCTCTCCGTCTATACAGCAGGCGCCCTTGCATGCCGATAAATTACATACAAATTCTTTTTCCAAAATTTCGTCAGAGATAATTGCTTTGCCAATTTCAAACATCCTGTATAATTAAGCTCGTAAAGATACTTTATTGAATTTTACATACATAAAATATTTGTCCTTCGGTGATCTAAAAACCTTTGGTATGCGTAAATTTGGCAGCTTATTTAATTTGATAGTCCAATGAATTTTAACTTAAGAGAAATAGCCTCAGCAAGTATGATCCTTTTTGCTGTAATAGACATAGTAGGCAGCGTCCCTATAATTATCAGTCTTCGAAATAAAGTGGGGCATATTCAATCCGGGAAGGCTACTATTGTGGCTGCTATTATTATGATAGCTTTTTTATTTATTGGAGAAGAAATTTTAAAGCTAATAGGGATAGATGTAAATTCATTTGCAGTGGCGGGTGCCTTTGTTTTGTTCTTTTTGGCTATTGAAATGATTTTGGGGATAGTACTCTATAAAGATGACGCACCTGAAAGTGCTTCAATAGTTCCCATTGCTTTTCCTCTTATTGCAGGCGCAGGTACTATGACTGCCCTCCTTTCTTTAAGGGCGGAATTTCATGTAGAGAACATTATTGTAGCTATTATTATAAATATTATTTTTGTATATATAGTTTTAAAATCATCTAAGTCAATTGAAAGAATACTTGGAAAGAACGGGATTAACATCATACGGAAAGTCTTTGGAGTAATCTTATTAGCAATAGCCGTTAAGTTATTTACTTCAAATATTAACCAACTTTTTTAGAATAGATTGTTGAGAGGAAAAAGCGTAAAAAACTAGAAACAACTAAAATGAATAAAAGATTCACCATTGTACTTATAATCCTGGCACTTGTACTTATTACTTACAATGTTACGCTTGTTGATTTTGACGAGCCATTGAAAGGAAATAGTATTGTGGCTTTAATTGGGATTGTGGCATCTCTATGCGCTATTTTACTGCTAATAATATATCTGACTTCCAAAAATATTCAGAAAAAAATAGAGGATAATTAGTTGCTAAATTCAATCAGCTCTTTTTCTTTTTGCTGAATTGTGGGTCGATCCAACTCCAAAACTTTTTGTAGCATACTGTCTGAATCTGACTTTATCTTTGCGTTAAGATTTGAGGTAAATAACTGCTCAGCCAAAGCACCTTTCAAGTAGAGTTTTATCTTATCCTCAAAATCATAGAAATTAATTTTAATGTTTCGATCTATTGAGTAGTCTACGAACTTCTCAAAAACTATGTCATCTACATTAAAATCCCGGACAAATTCAGCTTCAGTGTAATTGGAATATCTATTTCTGTCTTCCTCTAAATGCTCAAATATAAACCTGGACATAAAACCAAGACTCTCCAGGCTTTCAACAGCTTCTTCTTCATTAGTGCCAATTGGCACGAAAACATCAGGAATTATGCCTCCCCCTCCGTAAACCACTTTACCTTTAGGAGTGGTGAACTTTAAAGAATCTGCAACTTTGATACTATCAACAGAAATCAACTCGCCGTTATGATAGCGATCTGTAAATTTTTGATAATAATCTTTATTTCCATTTTTATAAGTCTTTTGAATAGACCGACCAGTAGGTGTGTAATATCTCGATACCGTCAGGCGCACAGCTGAGCCGTCGCCGAGTTCCATTTCACGTTGAACCAGTCCTTTACCAAAAGATCTGCGGCCAATTATTGTTCCTATATCGTTGTCTTGCAAGGCTCCGGCAATTATTTCACTGGCAGAGGCAGAGCGTTCATTTATTAAAACATAGACTGGTTTATCCTCAAAATCACCCTTTTTGGTAGCAAAAGTTTTTTCTATTTTCCCTTTTTTGTTTTTTGTATATAAGATTAGCTTACCATCCTTTAAAAATTCGTCAGCTAACTGCTCTGCAATTCCCAGATAACCTCCAGGATTGTCCCTTAGATCGAGAGTAAGCTTTTTTGCGCCCTGACGCCGCAATATTCGCAGTGCCATATTAAATTCTTTATAGGTAGATTCGGCAAATCTATTTATTTTAATATATCCCATTTCAGGGGTAAGCATATAATATGCATGAACGCTTTTTATTGGTATACGGTCTCGTTTAAGATTTACCTTAAACAGTTTATTCTCAGATTTACGATAAACCTGAAGTTGAACTGACGAACCATTTTGTCCTTTCAATCTATCTACAATAACATCACTTGGTAATCTCTTGCCATAAAGGGTATCTGTGCCTGCCATCAATATTCGATCTCCTGCCTTAATCCCTTTAAGGAAACTAGGGCCCTTTTCTACAGTTCGTATTACCGTAATAGTATCCCTGTACATATAAAAATTTATCCCTATGCCAACAAAATCCCCCTTCATATTTTCAGCAACCCGGGTCATTTCACTTTTGGGAATATAAACAGAATGAGGATCCAATTTATCCAGAATATTATTTACAGTAATATCTACTATACTATCTGTATTAATATCATCAACATACTCATAATCAATATAATCTATAAGTCTGTTAAGCTTATCTTTTTTAGAATTAGTTGTAAATAATTTCTCTGGTGTATCGTTAAAATGAAGTTTCCCACCCACAAAGATTCCAAGCGACAAAGCCAGGGCTACGATTGTTGGCCATATATAATAATTCTTCTTCATTTAGTTCAATAATAATTTAAACAACGCTTTCAATTGCAGGGAGGTGTTGCAATTCGACCCCTGCCCTTTTTAGAAATTCTAATCCTGAATTATCTTTATACTCAATTTGATATACCACACGTTTTATGCCAGATTGGTGAATAAGCTTACTGCATTCCCTACAGGGTGATAGGGTTATATACAAAGTGGCACCTTCACAAGACTGAGTTGACGCGGCTACCTTGGAAAGGGCATTTGCTTCAGCATGCAGAACATACCATTTGGTATATCCTTTATCGTCCTCACAAAAATTTTCAAATCCGGTAGGTGTACCATTATACCCATCCGAAATAATCATCCTCTTCTTAACCACAATAGCTCCGACCTGTTTGCGCTTGCAATAGGATAATTTACCCCATTCATGAGCCATTCTCAAATAAGCTTTGTCGTATTTTTCCTGTTTACTTTGTTTCACCAAACAGAATCTTTGTATGCCCCATGTTAATTCTGGTAAAGCACTAAGATACCTGCTTTGGGAAAGTTCCACAACCTTAAACGGTTAATTTTTAATTAAAACCGTTGTCTGGTATATAAAACCTGGGAAAATATACCTTTCACGCTTTCTAAAGTTAAAAGGACAAAATAAATTAGATATCTGCTACCACGGCCAGCTATTTACCAGCATTGGTATGGAAAGTAAAACAATTGCTGAAGAAATAAATACTGTGAATACTGACCGTTTCATGCCGAACTTATTTTGCATAATAAAGGCCAGGGTTAGTATTGAAAATAGTATTATGATCTGGGAAATTTCTATTCCGCTGGCAAAACCCAGCAAAGGCCCAATTTTTTCCTCTTCTTCGCTCATCAACATATTGAAGTAATTAGAAAATCCAAATCCATGAATTATGCCAAAAAAAGTTGTGGCAAATTCAAGTAGGTATGTCTTGTTTTTACCTTGGACCTTAAAAACCTGCACTATATTAAATAAGGCAGTCAACAATATGGTTAGCGGAATTAAGAATTCAATTAATTCTACATCAACATTAATAATGTCATAGGCAGATAATAGTAAGGAAAGACAATGAGCAATGGTAAATAATGTGGCTAATATTACTACTTTTTTCCAATACTTAAAAGTAAAAGGCGCCGCAAGGGCAGAGAGAAATAATACATGATCATAAGCTCCCCAATCCAAAACATGGTTAATTCCAAGTTTGCAATAGAACCAAAAATCATACATGCTAAATTCTTTTAAAAATAATTGGGTTTAAATATTAAAAGATAGTCTTATAAAAGCAATTCTGTCATTCTGTATACTCACTACTATATCCCTCTTTCCTTTTGTATCTGCTCATAGGCTCTCTGAACTTCCTTGAACTTTTCCTCAGCACCTTTTTTAATGGCCTCATTGTCTGTGATTACCTTATCAGGATGATACTTTTTCGCCATTTTGCGATATGCCTTCTTAACTTCATCATCTGTAACCGCCTTTTCTATTTCCAATATCTTGTATGCATTGTCAGCAGATTTTATAAACATTGCCTTAATACTTTCAAAATCTTGCCTTCCAACCCTTAGGTAACCAGCTATTTCCTTTATTTTTTCAATCTCGAGATTGCTTACGGCCCCATCGGCCTGTGCTATCCCAAAAAGAAAATGCAACAATTGTAATCGCACCTCATAGCGCGTTCTCTGATTCAGGTATGTACAGATGCGCTGAGCCGATATCTCTCTGTTTTTTATAACCTCATTAAATGTCCTAAAAATTGCATTGGCTTTTTCCTTTCCATATGTGCTGAGAAAATATTGCCTTACATAGTCCAATTCACGCTGACTCACTTGTCCATCCGCCTTAATGACAATAGAACACAATGAAAGAAGATTTAGTTCAAAATCTGCAGGCGACACCTTTTGTCTTGTGAAATCACTAAAGACCCTTCTTGAACCTGAACCACTATTTAGACTATCTAGAAAACTCCCAATTAAAAAGCCCAAAATAGCTCCAGGTAAACGAAAAAGAAAATAACCCACAATTGCGGCGAACCACCTAATCATAACAGTAGTAAAATTTGCGCAAATATAGAATAATATGAATGAATACCTTACTTAAAGAATGGTTAAGCTTTACATTTAGGTTATTGCAATTTCACTATCTTTGCAATTAATTCAATTAAAAAAATGCTTATGTATCCAGAAGAATTAGTAAGACCAATGAGAGCAGACCTGTCTTCAGTCGGGTTTGAGGAATTATATACATCAGAGGCAGTTGAAAGTGCCATAAAACAAGAAGGTACTACCCTGGTGGTGGTAAATTCTGTATGTGGCTGTGCTGCTGCGAATGCCAGACCTGCTGTAAAATTAAGCTTGGAAAATGAAAAAAAGCCAGATCATCTTATCACTGTTTTTGCAGGGGTAGATACCGAGGCAGTAGATGCAGCAAGAAATCTTATGATCCCATTTCCTCCATCATCACCAAGTATGGCCTTATTTAAAAATGGCGAATTGGTGCATATGATTGAAAGACACCATATTGAAGGAAGGCCTGCAGAATTAATTTCTGAGAATTTAATGGAAGCATACGAAGAATTCTGCTAAAATTAGAGGGGGCATTTATCACAATTTCCCTCGATTTTATTGAAGATTTCATTTGTATTCATAAAATTTGATTTGACCTAAAAACTTTTTAGTTCGTATAAAAATTTGTAAAAAACCGTATCTATAGGAGCGGTTTTTTACTTTTGTGTCATGCAAAAAATATTGGCTTATCCGCTTACAGTATTATATTTTATCTTTTTTGGAATAGTCCTGCTTGTTTTTCATCCTATTCAATGGATTTGCGTTAATCTTTTTGGATATAATGCCCACAAAAAAAGCGTAAGTATTCTCAATTTATTATTATTAAGGTGCACCCATGTTCTGGGCACCGGGTATACTTTTACCAATCCCTACAAAATTCCTAAAGACAGGCCCCTTATTATTGTTACGAACCACCAAAGTATGAATGATATTCCGCCTATAATATGGTATATGCGCGCACATCACCCTAAATTTGTGAGTAAAATAGAACTGGGGAAAGGCATTCCCAGCGTTTCATACAATCTTAGGCATGGTGGATCTGCACTTATTGATAGAAAGGATGCTAAACAAGCCCTTATGGAAATATCGAAACTTGGCCGTTATATAGAAAAATACAACAGAAGCGCGGTCATTTTTCCTGAAGGCACAAGAAGCCGGACCGGACATCCAAAAAAATTTCAAACAACGGGCTTAAAAGTTCTTATGAAACAAGCGCCCTCTGCCTTAATAATTCCTATAAGTATTAATAATTCATGGAAAATGCTTCGTTACGGAAAATTTCCGTACGGGATTGGATCACATTTAACCTTTGAGGTACATCAACCGCTTAATAATAGTGGAAATCCAGATGAATTGATTGAAAAGGTAGAACAACAGATAACCAGCGGCGTAACTTCTTTTTAATGACCCGAAAAGCAATTTTAAAAAAGACCAGAAACTTTGTCAAAGAAAGGTTTAAAGGAGCCGAAGGAGGCCATGATTGGCATCATACTAAAAGGGTATTGGCCAATTCCATTCATATTGCTAAAAAAGAAAATGCCAATTTATTTGTCGTTCAACTGGCGGCACTTTTACATGATATTGCAGATTCTAAGTTTCATAAAGGGGACGAAACTCTGGGGCCTAAAATAGCTTCTGAATTCTTGAAAGAACACAATGTGGATGAATTAAGCAGGGAGCACATCATAAAAATTATAGAGAATGTATCATTCAAAAATAGTCTGTCCAACACAGGTAAGCCATTTAATTCTATTGAATTACAGATAGTACAGGATGCGGACAGATTAGATGCGATTGGGGCCATAGGTATTGCCCGGGCGTTTAACTATGGTGGTTTTAAAAACAGGGAACTCTATAATCCTAAAATTACCCCAAATATGAAGATGAGCAAGGAAGAATATAAAAAGTCCAGTGCACCTACAATCAATCACTTTTATGAAAAATTGCTACTCTTAAAAGAAAAGATGAATACGTTTACCGGAAAAAAGCTCGCTGAAAAACGGCACGACTTTATGCTCAGTTACCTGGACCAATTCTATCAGGAATGGGAAGGTTTAAAATAACAAAGTTTTCATTTAAGTACATACTTTTATCTGAATTAACCCAACACCTTAACACTACAAGGATACGTCCTGTTTTTTTGTATATTAAATCTTTATTTTGAAATCTACTCCACTATGAAAAGAAGAATATTTGTCAAAAAAGTAGGTCTAGTTGAACAGCTTCCATTGGCCGTGTTTATATTCTTCGTGTAATTCCCTGTTTAATTTGGGAAATGATCTTCCCTTATAATATCTCAATTTAGCCAATTTGGCCATTTCCTGTATTTGGTGAGCAATATTGCCTTCTCCCTTGCTTCGCAAACCAAATCTGCTGTCATTTAATGTGCCCCCATGGCATGATGCTATAAGGCTCAATACCTTTTCTGCCCTGTCGGGCATGACTTTCCTGATCCAATCTGTAAAAATAAGACCAATGGCACCATTCAATCTGACTATAGTATAGGCGAAAGAAGAGGCACCATGGTCAGCAGCCACCTTTGCTAAATTTATAATTTCATGACTATTTATTCCCGGAATAATTGGTGCCAGCATGGCATTAACCGGGATTTTGTTCTCAGCTAAAATGGCAATTGTTTCAAGACGTTTTTTAATAGTTGTTGTCCTGGGTTCTAAAATTCTTCGAGTATTTTCCGAAAGCGATGTAATTGAGATGTTTACTCCAACCAGCCCATGAAAATTCAATTTCTTTAACAAGTCCATATCTCTTAGGATCAAAGAATTCTTGGTGATGATCCCAACGGGATGACGGTACCTCAAAAATACCTCCAGGCAAGCCCTTGTAATTTTAAATTCCTGTTCAGCGGGCTGGTAACAATCTGTATTTCCTGAAAGTACGATAGTGGCAGCTTTCCATTTAGCGCTTTTTAATTTAGCCTCAAGAAGCCTTGCGGCATCCTTCTTTATTAAAATTTTTTGTTCAAAATCTAAACCCGCACTTAAGCCCCAATATTCATGGGTATTTCTGGCATAGCAATAAATACAACCATGTTCGCAGCCCTGATAAGGATTCATTGAGTATTCCATCCCGACATCAGGACTGGTAACTTTATTTACAATTGTTTTAGGGAAAACAGGCAAGTATTGTGTTTTCCTTTGTGTGGCCTCTTCACCTTCTTTTCTGCAAAATTCAAGAAAATCTTGCTGTATTTCGTGTATGTGTTTAAGAAATTTGTTTGGAGTATTTTGCTGTGCTCCTCTTCCTCTAATAAAATTGTTTTGTTTCAATATATGGATTTATTCCAAATTTATGGAATTTTTCCTATTGAAGCAATTTAATTAATAGAGACATTCACTAATTGTTTTTTGGTTCCTCTTTTAGCATAAAACAAAACTGCGTTATCATTGAAGTCCATTAGAGGTTTTGAAACCATAAGCGGCAAGCGAGCTTCTTTGTCATCAATAATTTTTTCATAACTCATTTTACCATGTTTGTCTAATTGGATTACAAAGATATTTCTATTCCTGCTGTAGCCCTGTTTAAAAATTATACGTTCATTATTGAGTAATTGAGGATTTTCAGCCGAGCTACTTATAAAAAAGTAGGTGTTATCATTTTTGGTGTAGGAACAATAAGATGCATAGGCACCGTCACCCTGTGTTACTTCAGATTTATTAATATTTCTGGCCCAAAGCATTTCACCTTTTAGATTGAGCTTTGCACTCACTATATCATTGTGATGAAAACGTTCCACCCTTAGTCTGCCTCCGCTTGAATTTGCCTGTACACTTGATGTAACAAAATACTCCTCAGCATTAAAGAGTATATCGTCATCCTGTGTAAAGCTTACATTTTTAAATACCAGGTTCTTTACCTGCTCTGCGTCCTCCTTTCCAAACTTGTCTGACATAAACTGTTTCGAAAAAGGATTGTATTTCCTTATTTGGACTTCAAGTGTTATTGGGTCTAATTTAAAATAACCCAACCCATTATACCTGTTATCCTTTCGATCAGCATAAAACCCAACACAAATAAGATTCCCGCTTCGAAGAATAGGTTTTAGAGCTTCAGAGTATTTACCTGGACCGTCAAAGTTTTGTGTAATGGCACCTTGTTTTGACAGCATAATAAGTTCATACTGAAATTTACGTTCCAAGGCGGCAATTCTTTTCTTCTTAAAATAAGCCTTGCCAATAATGTATGCACGTTCCATGTTTGGGGAGACCACTATATTTTCGAAAGCATAATTCTTATCTTCTATTTCTTTAGAAAAATCCTGTTCGAATATCTTTTTAAGCGAAGCATTAAATAAATAAATATTGTGTTTATTAATCTTTCCCTTCTTAAAATGTGTGCTAATTATAAATGCGCTTTTATCATCGTTAAATAAGGCAGTTGTGGTAAAACCAGACGAAAAATTTCTGTTGTAATAGTTGCGGTCGTATGGTTGTTGTACCTGGTCTGACCGAATTGAGAGTAACTTCTCCTGGGTAAAATTAAAATTTGATATTGGACTGCGGTGAACTATATAATCATATGACATAGTTTCCAAATTATAATCCAAAAACAGTAAATACAATTGCCCGTTTTTCAAGTAACCCTCTATAAGATCAGGTCCTTTTAATTTATAATTATATTCTGAGACCAGCTCAAGATCCTTATTATAATGCTCTATAAAATAACCCTTAGGTTTCAGAATCATTCCCGTATAGTACGATCTTACCAAAACAGTTCCGCCTGTTCCATCCTCAGAAATGGAGACTAAATTGGAATACTTATATCTGTCGTCATACTTTTCTCCAAAATCATAGGTAATAGGCATTTTTTGCGCGTAGCTAAAGCTCGCAGTAAAAACCGCTAAAAATATGATAAAACGAATTTTCATGATAGATAATGAATTTTAAGCTCATCAGGTTCCGGGAAATTCTGCTTTTCTTTTTTCTAAAAAGGCAGTAGTGCCTTCTCTAAAATCGGCTGTTCCAAAACAGCTTCCAAATGCATTTATCTCGGCTTCAAACCCTTTCGCATTACTCTTAAAACCCGCATTTACCGCTTTTATTGCATAAGAAATTGCAACAGGAGAGTTATTCGTTATTTTGCCTGCTATTTTAAAACATAGTGGTAAAAGTTCTTCTTGAGGAACCACATAATTTACCAGACCGAAGGATAAAGCTTTATCTGCATCAATCATTCCGGCTGACATTATAAGTTCCATCGCCCTGCCTTTTCCAATTAATTGGGGTAAGCGTTGTGTTCCGCCATAACCTGGAATCACCCCAAGAGAAACTTCAGGAAGGCCCATTTTGGCATTGTTACTGGCAATTCTGAAATGACAGGCCATGGCTAATTCAAGTCCACCGCCAAGCGCAAAACCATTTATAGCTGCAATGACTGGAGTAGATAAGTTCTCTATTAGGTTAAAAAGAGCCTGCTGCCCTTTTG
>CBDTVT010000088.1:0-12100 GCA_965364275.1 uncultured Eudoraea sp.
AGATTATTCTTCCATAACTTCTTCCTCCACTATCATCTCTGCCTCAATTTCAAGCATAATCGCCATGTATTCAGATAAATCATAGTAGCCATGTTCCTCCACAATTTTGCCGTTGACAAACTGCGAAGTAAGATGAACCGGTATTACAAGTTTTTGATTATTGGCCGCGATGGTTCCTTCCCAGGTTCCCCAAAAATTTACCCACTTTTCACCTTTATCATCTATCACCATTTCATAGAATATATCCTTGTCTGTAAACCCATAACTAGATGTACCCGCGAGTAAACCTTTAAGCCCTTCTAATAATTCGGCAGGTGTAGAATCTTCAAGCGTGTTATGTTGTATTTTGGCCGTATCTGCGTAATGAGACATCCAGGCGGTCCAATCTCCTGCGTTATAATCCTTAATAAGAGCTTTAACTTCATCTATTTCAGGAGACGAAGAGAAATATTTTGGTTCGGCATTTTTACAGCTTATAAAAAAGACAGTTGCCAGGCATAATAAGAGAATTTTTTTCATGTTTTAAATTTTTAATGGTTAGTGTATAGTATAACCCCCAATAGTTTTAGACTATTGGGGGTTATAGTTAATATTTATTTAGATGGACTATAAGCCCATTCTGGTCTCATACTTCCTGTAAACACCTCAAATTTTAGCAAATTACTTCTCAGTTTATTGTATAATTTAGGCCACTCATCACCTAAGAGCTCATTGTTTGCTGTTACTTTCGCACTATAGTCAGCACTATTTTTTGCAGCCGCTGCTACCATATAAAACTCACCCCTGGTTCCGAAACCACTTTTGTAAACCCTGTAATAGAATTTCGAGCCTTTACTAGCAAATAAATTTGTTATGGCTTCCATATTCTTTTTTACCATAGCCCGGTTGCTGGGAGTAATATGGAAATAGAAGAATTTACGATAATTTTCACCTTCAGGTGTTTGCGTTATGCCTTCTGGCATGTACGACAGTGCCTTGTCTAAATGTATGATATAATCCTGTTCAACATCATAACATTCATCCATTCGGTTAAACATATTGGAAAAAGCCTCTTTACCCATTTTTTCCATCAAAGTTTTGAAAATGGGTTTGTCTATTTCCGCCATATTTGCAATAGGGGATACCCAGAGATAGCGGTCATCTTCTGTACTGGTAACTATGGTACTAATTTCCTGAATGTTATGTTTTTTTAGGTTCTCTGTAAATTCTTTGCAAATTGATTCGTAGTCGGCTACCTTAGAGGGTTTTACTACATCCTCATGTACCCAATATGCCTGGGAATTACTCTCTTCCTGCGCAAGGCCTATCGCCCCGGTAAGTAATAGTAAAAATAAACTTGTTAATCTTGTCTTTAATGTTCTCATTGTTGATTCAATTTTTGTTAAACTAATTAATATATTGGTTTTAAATTATTCAAGCACAGGTGATGTAAGGGTATAACCCAGTTGTTGCAGCATGTCGAGTTCGTTATAATAGACGTCTTCCTTATATAATTTACCTTCCTCCGTGAAGTAAAGGTGGGAAAGCCCTTGTATCTTAACTTTTTTACCCGTAGCCCGCATCTCACCAAATACTCCTGTGTTACTGCCAGTGCATTCCCAATTCATAAATATGTTGTTGCCTTCAATATACGCATCACTGTATTCAATCTTTAGGTCAGGAAAACCTGTAAAAAATACATTCATGTGCGCCGCCATTTCATTTTCATTCCCGGCAACATTGATACCATTGAGCATTCTAACAAAATCCTTCGAAACCAGTTCATTCAATTTGGAGACATTTTGATCATTCCAGCACGAATCAATAAATACATTTAAATTATTGGAAAGTTTATCGTTCATAGACAATTCTGCACTTTTGTTCTCTGTCTTGCATGCCGTAATTACAACTAACAAAATAAAAATACTAACAACAGATTTGGACATAATTTTCCACACAGATTACCCGATAAGTGTTAATTATACCTATGCGGTACGCTAAAGACGCAATATAGTTGCATAAATAAAAGCATGAACGGACGAACAGCCCTATTTACTGTCCGAATGTCTATTTTCACTTAGCGAAGCAATTTTTATGTTATAATTTGTATATTTAGAGAATTACGTCCCCCCATCGATTATTTATAAAATATCATGGTAAGCCGATTTTTAACGGTTTTTGTTTTCTTCATATGTTCATTTTTGAGCCCTAAAATTCTTCAGTCCCAAATTATAGACTTTCAAGGTGAAAATTCCTACAATAGAGTATTTGTTGATACAGATAATTTTGGTATTTCCTATCTCGACATCCTTGAGCGCGCATACCCATTAAGCAAACCAGATTCCATCCAATTCAATATTCTAAATGACCTTGCCTATTACTGGCATACCAGGAATTTAACAAAGGCCTTAAATTTTACAAAGGAAGGCTTACAATTAACCCGTAAAAAGAAAGATACCTTATGGGAAGGCAGGTTTCAAATTACGGAGGGGGCTATTCTTTTAAGGATGGAAAAATTAGATAGTGCGCGATTTGTTTTAGAATCCTCAATGAAAAAAGTTTTGGAGAAAGACTTGCCATTGGTCTATACTCAGTTGGGATATGTATATGAGAGACAGGGAAAACTAGATAAGGCGGCCGATATTGCAATGGAAACCCTGCTTTTAGGAGATCAATTAAAAGATAAAAGAGCAATGGCCGTTGCGTTTAGCGATTTGAGTAATTTATTTTGGAAACAATCGCGCTTTGAAAAGGCTTTGGAATATGGATTAAAGGCATTAGTTCTTTTTGAAGAAAGAGGATTAAACGACCTGGATTATGATTTTACACTATATGTAGTTGGGAATTGTTATCTGGCGCTTAATAAACATGATGAAGCTCTTAATTATTATGAACATTCTATAGCAATTGGTGAGCGATATGGCTTTTATAATAATTTATGCGATGTATATATTTCTATGGTATATCTAAAGGCCTATCTAAACGATTTTGATGCAGCAGATCTGGCAGGTGAAAATGCTGTAAAATATGGGCAATTGTTGGATAATAACTTTATGTTAATGCGTTCCTGGTTGTCTATAGGTAAATTGCAAAACCTGCAGGGAAAATACATTTCCGCAATTGAGAGTCTTGAGAGAAGTATTCACATTGCCACAGATGATTTCGGAGATGATTTTTATCTAAGTCAGGCCTATGAAGCATTGGGTAAGGCTTATGCAGGTAATCACAATTACCGAGAAGCATATCAGGCCTATGCAGAGTATGATAAACTTAAAAAGGAGATATTTACGGCCGAAGCAGATCAGCATATTTCATTATTACTTACCGAGTTTGACGTAGCTCAAAAAGAGAGTACTATCATAGTCCAGGAGAATCAAATTAAAAAACAAAGATCAACGCAGACGCTAATGATTCTTATTGGAGGGCTATTGCTTATGATTTTATTACTCCTATATAATAGCATAGAAACTAATAAAAAGAAAAACAGATTGCTTAAAAAGCAAAATGACGAAAAAGAATTTTTACTAAAAGAAATACACCATCGTGTAAAAAATAATTTGGAAGTTGTATCCAGTTTATTATCCCTGCAATCTGAACAGGTAGGGGATTCAAAGGTGGCCGACGCTATGCATAAAAGTCAACTTCGGGTTCATAGTATGAGTATGGTTCATCAAAAACTTTATCAGGGTCAAAGTTTTTCATCTATTGAAATGAGGGAATATTTTAAGAGCCTGGGAGATTATATTGTAGATATTTACGGAGCTTCAGAAAGAGTACATATTGAATGTGAGATGAAGGAACTGGAATTGGATGTTGATACCGCTATTCCAATTGGTCTTATAGTGAATGAGTTGTTTACCAATGCTCTAAAATATGCTTTTCCAGATAATCGTGAAGGACTTATAAAGATTAGTCTTATAGAATCGAGGAATCAGTTACACCTCGAAGTGTCAGATAACGGTATAGGGAAAAACTATCATGAAAAGATGGAAGGTACAGGCTTTGGCACTCAATTAATTGAATTACTTACCAGACAATTGGAAGGTAAAATGTCCTTAAGTGTTAAGAAGGGAACGGCAGTTTCTTTTGAATTTCAAAACCATAAAGCAGCTTAAATATGGATAAGTTAATTAGAATTTTAATAGTGGAAGACGATATGATTATCGCAGCGAATCTTTCATTACAATTAACAAAGTTAGGTTACGAAGTTATTGGTATTGTGTCCAGGGGTGAAGACGCAATTAGTAATGCAAACCAAAATAAACCTGATATCATTTTGATGGATGTTAATCTTAAAGGTGCTATAGATGGCATAGATGCAGCTATTGCTATTCATCTGCAAAATGAAATACCCATAATATATTTAACTGCCAATAATGATGACGGCACTTTTTCCAGGGCAAAAGAAACGCAACCTTATGCTTTTATTTCCAAACCGTTTAATAAATTAAATATTCAGCGAACGATTGCACTGGTTGTTGAGAAAATCAAGGATAGCGGAAGTATAAAACAATACGAGGTTCAAACTAATTTACAGGTTTTACCAGATCGAATTTTTGTTAGGCATAATGGAAAAATGGTCAAAATATTATTAGACCAAATTCTTTATATTGAGGCTGAAAGAAACTATTGTAATATTATAACCGAAATAGGTAAATATCTTGTTGTAAGTACTTTAAAAACAATTGAAAATGAATTAAAAGATAGTTGTTTTATACGAGTCCACAGGTCATTTATCGTTAACATATGTAAATTGGATATTGTAGCCGATAGTCATCTCGAGATAGACAGAAAGGTTATTCCAATAAGTAAGTCGTACAAGGAATTTTTACTTGGAAGATTGCACACCATTTAACGGTTAAAAAAAGAACTTTCTTCAGCTATAAACTTACTTATTTAAATCTTTTTTGCTTGTGCTTTTTTTCATAGCCTCTACAATGGCATGCCCGCCACCGGTATCTCGTTTTTCTAACTCCTCGATTATTTTGGGATGGTCGTGTTCCCGACCTTGCGATAACTTATAAGCTGCCTGTATTTCCTTGATTTCAATCTCAAAACCTATAATGCCATTAACTTGCCTGAGAGTATTCTTAGACAAATTATTCAGGGACATGGGATTTTCTGATTTTCGCTCATATTTGTTTACCAGTTTATGAAGAGAAGCCATCAGGGACTTCTTGTCCTGAACTTTTAATAATCCGTAGATATGTACTGCAATATAATTCCAGGTAGGTACTTCTTCTTCTGCATACCAGGATGAAGAAACGTAAGTGTTTGGCCCGTTAAATATGCAAAGTACATCCTTGTCTTCAACAAAATATTTCCATTGTGGATTTGCTTTTGCAATATGACCTACCAGGATATCATTCCCATTACTGTCCTTATCTAACTCCAGTGGGATATGAGTGGCCCAAGGCTTTCCGTTTATATGGTTTATCAAAATGCCAAAAGAATTATTTATAATGAATTCCTTAACTTCTTTAAGGTTCTCATTTTTGTAGTCTTGTGGAATATACATTCACTTGCTTATTTTGTTACCCAAATGTCGCCAAGGTCGGCAGTCAAAAAATTAATCGGATTGCTAAAGAAAAATGCTTAGGACAATCACTCAATTAGAATATGCTTTAACTATGGACGATACATCGTCATATTTTTTCCATTTTTTTGGGCGATCAAAATCCTGATCGGAAACCAAAATCATAGCGTTAGGATATTTTTCCTTTATCACTTTCCAGGTGGTATCTTCCCATTTGGAATTGTCCAATTTTTGAAGCTTCACTCCCTTTAAGGCACCGGATACAGCCTCGTCAATAAGCGGCCACCAAAGACTTTCGGTCTCTCTGTCCCATAGTATAAATCCATCCAGACCATCCCAGACCTTAGGGTCAAAATAAGTATAGCCACTCACTGCAAAAGTGAATTCCTTGTCGGCATAGGTTCTTTTGTAAATTCCGCCAAGATCCGCTAAAATACAGTATGCGGCAAATATAGGTTCTCCGTCCAAGACATCATTTACAACTTCATGCCGCGTTAAGTCACGTACAGAATATGCCTTGACATCATCAGCTGCATGAGCTACAATAAATCTGTCTGTATCTGACCATTTGGTTTTGGCACTTTCCAAGGATTCAAATTTCGGAGTCAAAAGAGCTGGAAAACGCTCCCTGCCAAGACCATAATGAAACTGCATTGGCTTTAAATCCAGATTATTGATAATAAAATGTTCTGAATCAAATTCTCCGCCATAAAGCATCTGATTACCATTTTCTTCAAAAAACTTACCATTTTCCAAAGCACTTGGACGTTGCGAATTGCCTTTTAATAATACCAGGCATATTAAAATAAAGTACAATTTTTTCATTTTCTTATACATTTGGGTTCTGTCTCTGTATGGATAAAGTATCTAAAATACAATTAGTCAGGCAAAAACTACAGTTCAGTAAGTCTTTTTTATTTAGGGACGGGTTTTGGATCATTTTTGTACCATAAACCTTTAAAACTCCAAAAAATGAAAAACACTTTATTACTAATATCCTTCTTTATAGGGTTATCCGTATTTGGACAGGATAAATATACCAAAGGGATGCAACAGGCATTTTCACTTTGGGGAGAGGAAAAGACAACAGAAGCCTCCAATCTTTTTGAACGAATTGCGATGGCGGAAATGGATAATTGGTTGCCATATTATTATGTTGCTCAGGTAAATACCTTACGCTCGTTTGGCGAAACAGATAAAGAAAAGATAAGTCAACAACTAGAAAAAGCGCAGGAATCTATTGACCTTGCTATGGCCATATCGCCTGAAAACCCCGAAATACTAATACAGCAGGCAATGATCCATACTGCTTGGATAGCCTTTGATGGCGCCACCTATGGAATGACCCTCTCAGGGGAAAACGTTGCTATTTATACAAAGGCATTGGGCCTGGCCCCCAATAATCCAAGAGTGGTTTTGTCTAAGGCTGAATGGGACATGGGTTCTGCCAAATACTTTGGAAAAGATACCACACCATATTGTAAAGACGTGGCGTGGTCATTAGAACTTTTTACTAACTTTAAACCTGAAGGACCTTTTTATCCTAACTGGGGAAAAGAAAGAGCTGTAATGATCCTCAATAATTGTGATAATCAGAAAGTTAATAAATAATTAAGGCTTTAAATAATGAGATATCTGTTTAAGACATTTTTAGTAGGTGTATTTATTGGGCTGGTCTTATCTGTCATTTTTGTTGGTATTGAATTCTTTGCAAACGGTTCAGTTCAATTTGATAGAGAATTTTTCATAGGTGTGGGTTATAATCTACTTTATGCCGTAATACTGACCATTATTAACAGTGCTTTTTTTGATTATTTAAATCACCGGGTGGTTTGGAAAAAATACGGCAGGTACAGACTGGTTATTGGAGCTTTTGGTGGAGTTATTTTAACTATGGTTGGCATTCTTTGGATAAGAATATTGATTCGGATGGGGTTTGAGGGTGCTAATTGGGAGGAATTTCTCGCAGGAGAAAGGACTATCCATTACCTTATAGCACTAATAATTACGATTGTAATCACTATTTTTTTTCATGCGCTTTACTTTTACAGGGCTTTACAGGATAAAAAGGTCAAGGAGCAAAAGATAATTGCAGGGACGGCTTCCGCAAAGTTTGATGCTTTAAAGAACCAGCTAGATCCTCATTTCTTATTTAATAGTCTTAATGTACTTACAAGTTTAATTGAGGAGGACCCTGATCAGGCACAAAAATTTACTACGTCTCTATCTAAAGTATACAGGTACGTTCTGGAACAAAAAAACAAGGACCTGGTAACCGTTGACGAGGAACTTCAGTTTGCTAAAACATATATACGATTACTAAAAATGAGATTTGAAGACAGCATTGTCTTGGATATTCCCGAAAAGTGCAGTAATCCTGAAGCTATGATAGTGCCGCTTTCCCTGCAACTTTTGCTGGAGAATGCGGTTAAACACAACGTCGTTACCAGTACAAGACCTTTGCATATTAAAGTTTTCGAAGACGGGGAGTCACTTGTTATTCAGAATAATTTGCAAGAGAAACAGGTGGTCAAGAAGAGCAGTGGGGTAGGCCTCAGGAATATTCAACAACGGTATAGTATCCTTTCGGACAAGGAAGTTCAAATTAAAAAGACTTCGAAGGATTTTACAATCTCATTGCCTATGCTTACCAAGATGGTTAGTATGAGGGAATCACAGCAACTCTATATCAGTGATAAGAGATATCAAAAAGCTAAAGAACGAGTAGAGGCAATTAAAGGTTTCTATGGAAATCTTACTGCATATTGCATTGTAATCCCTTTTTTGGTTTGGTTAAATTTTAGGTCAACAAGTTTTCCATGGGCAATCTTTCCTGCGCTGGGATGGGGTTTTGGGCTTTTAATGCACGGAATTGAGGCTTATGGTTATAATCCTTTATGGGGGAAGAACTGGGAGGAAAAGAAGATAAAAGAATTAATGGATAATGATGAGTTTTAGGAAGGGATTCGGTCAATTCAAAATTACAATTCATCGGTTTAATAATACGATTGAGAAACTTAAATTTAGAAGGTTGTCCAACATTTCGGAATTTTGATTTGTAATTAATAACAGAATCATTTACAAAACAGGAATCATGGAAAACAATAGAAAAGAAGCCGGTTATTTAAGGGCAAAGGAACAAGTAAAAGCTATTAGGGAATTTTATGTTAGTGTTATTTTATACTGCATAATTATCCCTGTTCTAATATGGATAAATTATCAGACTACAAGCTTTCCCTGGGCGGTTTTTCCGGCTCTTGGCTGGGGCTTTGGCTTGGTAGTTACGGGTATGGCAGCCTATGGAATTAATCCTTTGTGGGGGAAGGTATGGGAGCAAAGAAAAATACAGGAATTAATGAACAAGGGTGGTTTTTAAACTATTCTGAAACCGAATCCCTAAGGTGCCCATTTTTGGGACAGCATTAAAATATAAATAACTATTAACAAAAATATCATGGAAGATTTAAATAAAGAAACTAAATACCTTAGAGCAAAAGAACGTGTAGATTGCTTAAAGAAATTTTATGGAAATTTAGTATCGTATACACTAGTAATTTCTTTTTTGGCGATAATAAACTACTATACGAATGAGTGGCGGTATATGTGGTTTTTATGGGCAGCATTCGGATGGGGAATTGGGATAATTTTTCACGCCATCAAAATCTTTAATTTAAATCCTTTTTTTGGCAAGGATTGGGAAGAGCGCAAGATTAAGGAGATCATGCGGGAAGATGAACATCAAAACAGATGGGAGTAGGCTATTTATAGATAATTATAAAAAATAAAATACAAATGGAAATTGACAATAATAATAAGCTGGAAAGGGCTAAGAAGAGAATGCAAGAGATAAAAGGATTTTATATACATTTGGCTGTTTACATAGTGATCAATTCTTTTATTCTTGTGAATGTTTATATAAGGACTATGGCTGAAGGAGAAAGTTTCTGGCAATTTCCTACGTTTTTTACCTTGATATTCTGGGGAATTGGACTGGCATTTCACGGGGCGCACGTATTTAATTATAACCCATTCTTTGGAAAAAAATGGGAAGAGCGCCAAATTCAGAAATATATCGAAAAAGACAAACGCGAAGCTGATAAATTCAAATAGTAAAAGTATTTTGGTAAAGTATTCGATTATTTTGAAAATAATAGCAATTGATTAAATCATTAGGATGAATGTATTGATTATTGAAGATGAAAAACCCGCTGCAAGGAGACTAGCAAGGTTGCTCACAGAACTCAATGTAAGTGTATCTACTATGCTTCATTCTGTGGAAGAAGCTGTAGAATGGTTTCAGAACAATGAGCATCCCGATTTGATTTTCCTCGATATTCAATTGTCGGATGGCCTATCCTTTGAAATTTTTGATGTGGTTGAGGTTAATAGTGCAATTATTTTTACCACGGCTTATGATGAATACGCATTACAGGCATTTAAACTTAACAGTATAGATTATCTTCTAAAACCAATTGACGATGAAGAGTTGGAGAGTGCAGTTAGAAAATATCAAAACCTGAAACCGGATCATGATCAAATAAGTCTGGATTTTGAGGATATAAAAAAATTACTTGTCAACCCCCTTGAAAGAGAATACAAAAAAAGATTCACTATAAGACTTGGACAGCATCTGAAAATTATCATTGCCGATGAAATTGAATGTTTCTATAGCGAAAATAAAGGTACATATGCTGCAACTTCAGAAGGAAGAAACTATCTTCTGGATACTACATTAGAAAACCTTGAGAATGAATTATCACCACAAATATTCTTTAGAGTGAGCAGAAAGTTTTACGTCAATATCAATCACATAAAAGACATTATTTCTTACACCAATTCTCGCCTAATAATCAAATTAAATCACTATAATGAGCAGGAAATAATAGTTAGTAGGGAAAAGGTTAGAGATTTTAAGTTATGGTTAGAGTAACTGCCACTAAATATCTGACATAAATATACTTAGGTATAACTATAGATTTTTCTTATAGTTGATTTTTTGTAACTTTTCAGGACTTTTTATCCACTCTGTTGTCATCAAAAGCAGAGGGTAGTAATTTAGGGATTAATTTAATAAAAATTGGCAATAAAACCGCTCCCCCGGGTAATAAAAATATAGCCAGGGAGGGTATGCTTTTAAAAATATCTATAAGCTGATTTTGAACTTTTTTCTTTTCTTCCGGACTGAGGTCCTTGACCGTGGACTTGGAAAGTAGCTGCATCAATTCTTTACTCTCTGATAATTCTTTTTGAAGTCTTTTATTATTTCTTAAAATTAGTTTATTGACCACTTTGGACATGCTATCATAAAATTGAATTGCCATGTGGGGGTCTTTCAAAAAAGGAATATTCGCAGAATTTTTTTCAAAGAAGGAAGTAATTTCCTCCAATGATCGGGAAATTTCTTTTTTCTCAAAACCAAGATCCTTGCCAATACCAAAGATAAATTCGGATTCCTGATATTCCAGTGTTTTATCTTCCCAAACAGTAAGACATGCCACATCCAGAAAATAATGATTTTCCCAGATTGCGGAGTTATTCAAGAGTTGGACTCTGTATGAACCGTCAAATTCTTGTTTTTGACCATCAATAAAAGTCATTGAAGAAGCAAAAAGTTGGGCTAAACGCTCATCCGTTTTGTTTTTCTCTTTAGAGTTTAGTGCATGTGAGGTAACATTTATTGTCAGGTATTCTATCGTTTGAGCGTGCTCCCTAATATTTTTGCCTTCGTTCAAGTAATATTTGAATGTAAGAACATCAATAAATAATAGTGAGTTTGTAATAATTCTGTTGAAGGTTTTACTAAATACATTATCGCCCAGGTAAACCCTTGATTCAATCAATTTTTCAAGTTGCTTCGAGGTTTTTCTACCGGCAAGGATTTTATTGAGGAAAGAAATATTACTAATATTAAGTTCCTTATAAAATTGAAAAATTGTTTGAAGAAAATCGTCAAAATTTGAATTGTTATGTTCTAATTTAAAAGTAAAGAAGAGGGCAGTAAGCAGGTTAATCTTCGCCTTCTCATCCTCAGACAAGGTGTGTTCAGGAGTGATAAAACGAGGAATCTTGATATTTAGGCCATAGACAAAACCGGATGTTTTAAGTCCCCCGTAAAGATCCCTGAAATCGATAAAAACTTCAAGATTACCTTTTACATCGTGCCCGAATTTGTTAATCCAACCGGATGCGGATGGGTTCATTGGCTTAATCTTTTAAAAATTCAAAGTAAAACAAAATATGGGACATTCCCTTTGTTGTCCTTGTTATTAAAATGGAAAATAGTTGGGTGCCGACAAATCTCAACATAAGTTTATTTTTTTTATTAACCGTAAATTGGATTTGAAACTTTGCAATTAATCAGTTTTAAATCCATTTAGTGTTTTGTTTTTTTAACTTTTTTGTAGGATATTATAGATGAAATGCCTATGTTTAACGTTCAAATGCTATCAGAGCATTTCTGCAATGCCCCAAGTATTACAGAAATCTGAATTTATTTATTAGTACGTTTTCGAGAATTTAACCCAAATCAACCTCGTTATGGAATACTATATTTTCTCCATTTGGTTTATAGTGATGTCATTTCTT
>CBDTVT010000089.1:0-12055 GCA_965364275.1 uncultured Eudoraea sp.
AATTGATTAATGTTTTCTATTCTTCCGGCGGCAACATTACCTTGTCTACCACATGGACAATACCGTTCCCTGCTTTGACACTACCTATTATTTTAGCGCCTCCAACAAAAACATCATCCCCTTCAACAACAATCATTACACTTTGATCATTGGCCTGCCCTAATTTTTTAAACTTCTTTAGAAAATCTTTAGAATAATTTCCCGGCGTAACATGATATTTTAAGATATTGGCTAACGCATCTTTATTTTCCGGCTTTAACAAGTTGTCAACTGTTCCTTCAGGTAGTGCAGCAAAGGCTTCATTAGTAGGTGCAAATACCATTAACGGACCAGCGTTTACCAAAACATTTTCAAGGTCAGCAGCTTGTACAGCTGCAACTAGTGTTGTATGATCCGGAGAACCAATCGCAATCTGTAGCACATTGGGCGTTGATCCGTCATCTTCAATAAAGGCCTGGCCTTTCTCTTTAGCTTCTACAGTTGTTCCTGTTGAAGAAGTTGTTCCTTCTGTTTTGGCTTCATTTTTACAACCGACAAATAAAATCAGTATTAAAAATGAACCAAGAAGTACTCTTAATTTGGTTGTTGTCTTCATATGATTATTAATTATAATGTTCTAAAATACTCCAGGACTGCCCTGGCTTGTTCTTCCGTAAGACCTTGATTCGCCATTGGTGAACCGTTGAACTCTATCAACAAATCTTTGGCCAATGGGTCTTCTTTTACCATCTGTTCCGGATTAAGAATCATGTTCATAACCCATTCCGGTGTTCGTCTCTCAAGGATATCGTTAGGGGCAGGACCAATGAATTTTTTGCCTATTCTATGGCATGCCAGGCACATTTTTTCATATACTTCTTTTCCTGTGCTTGCCATTGCCTGATCAATTTCCGGATTTAAGGTGACTGAAGTCACAGGCCCTAAACCTTTGTTAGTTAGATCTATACGCTCTGATGCTTTTGTCACTTCAGTATCAGGAGTAGTTGCAGGCTTCTCCGTTTCTGTCTTTTGTCTGGTAACACTAAAACCGTCTTTTTTCTTTTCTTCTTTTCCGCCACAACCTATCAATAAAAGTGCAAGCAGGAATACGATATTCTTAATTAGTAGTTTCATTCAATTGTTTTTGTTAATTAATGGTCAAAAATAAGTTTGTAAATATAGAAAAAACATGATATTGATCATATTTAGGACAAAAATATCTTTTTAATATTACAATCGCAAAATACAATTAAAAACATGCTTTCAAATTCTTCAAAATACGCTCTCAAGGCAGTATTGTTTCTTGCATTACATACCGATGAGAATAATAAAATGATGGTGAAAGATATTAGTGAGAGAACAAATGTGCCCAAAGCCTATATTGCCAAGCTTTTGCAAGAGCTTTCCAAACGTAATCTTATCTCTTCCACTAAAGGTCCTAAAGGAGGGTTTTATATTGATGAAGCAAAAAAAAATGAACCAATAATAAAAATTATAGATATTATTGACGGTAAAAAAAGAATAGAATCCTGTGTCCTTAGTTTGGAAGATTGTAATGAACACAAACCATGCCCGCTGCATGCCTTAATTAGGCCCTCAAGATCAAAAATGATTGCATTACTGAAAAGCAAGACAATAAAAGATCTGGCCAGGGATTTAGAGCTCAACAGGGCTTTTTTACCAGTTTAATACACTTCTTGGAGTACTTCTTAAAAAAGCGTAATTTAAACAGCTTTAACAAGAAAGTATCAACTTTAGTACTCTAACATGAAAAAGAACCAATCAAGAAGAATATTTTTAAAACGTGCCGGTTTGGGCGCTGCAGCAATTTCCACAGCACCACAAATTTTAGCCTCTTCCTATAAACAAAAACTACTACTTGACAGAACCTACGAAAAAAATACCTATGCTATAAATGATCAGATAAATCTGGCGCTAATAGGATCGGGTATCCAGGGAATATACGACACTACTGCTGCATTAAAAGTGCATGGTGTTAAACTTGTAGCCGCCTGTGATCTTTACCTGGGCAGGTTAGATAGGGCTAAAGAATTATGGGGAGAAGACATAGCTGTTACAAGAGATTACAGGGATATACTAAACAGAAGTGACATTGACGCTGTTATTGTGGCAGTCCCGGATCATTGGCATAAAAAAATCACCATTGAGGCCATGAATGCAGGCAAGGCTGTCTACTGTGAAAAACCAATGGTGCAAAATTTTACAGAAGGCCATGAAATAATTAAAGCTCAAAAAGATACCGGGATGTTATGCCAGATAGGAAGCCAGGGGATGTCTTCTTTAGGTAATGAAAAAGCAAGGCTTCTTTATGAGGATGGCGCAATTGGGGATTTGGTAATGCTGGATATGTATAACGACCGTTATTCTTCTGAAGGAGCATGGCAATACCCAATTCCACCTGATGCCGACCCAACAACAGTAGATTTTGATACCTTCCTGGGAACTGCTCCACAAGTCCCGTTTGATAAAAAACGCTTTTTCAGATGGCGAAATTACAGGGATTATGGAACCGGGGTTGCCGGAGATCTCTTTGTTCATGCATTTTCAACATTAAATTATATTATCAGTTCCAAAGGCCCCTCCAGAGCAATTTCAACAGGAGGCTTACGCTATTGGAAAGACGGTCGTGATGTACCGGACGTAACATTGACTTTTTATGATTATCCGGAATCTGAGACACATGCTGCATTTAATGCCTCATTCAGGGTAAATTTTATTGCAGGATCAGGTGGTGGTGGTGGTTTCAAGCTGGTAGGAACAGAAGGAGTAATGGAGGTAGGGTCGAATTCTGTAAAACTAGTGCGTTCCAAATTAGGAATGACCCCTGGTAATTATTCCATGGTTGCTTATACGGAAGCAACTCAAGCGAAAATCAAAAAAGAATATGCTTCCAAAAACCTGGAAAGCAGAGAATCTGCATTGAATATCGGGGAAACACTTTGGGAGGCACCAGACGATTACAAAGGAGGTCATTATGACCATTTTTATAATTTCTTCCAGGCAATTCGGGGCAAGAACACAATAATTCAAGACCCTAATTTTGGTCTTAGGGCAGCAGGAGCGGCCTTACTGGCAAATGAAAGTTATTATAAAAATAAACCGATTAACTGGGATCCTATCGGTATGAAATTAACCTAATTAGCAAATTATGAAAAATCTAATACTCTTCTTTTTTATCGTTTTCATTGCACATTTTAATAATGCCCAAACTGATCCTATAAATGTAATTGTTTTTGGTGCACACCCCGATGATTGCGATATAGATACAGGCGGAACGGCAATACTTTTGGCAAAGATGGGCCATAAAGTAAAATTTGTTTCCCTTACCAATGGTGATGCCGGTCATTATGCAAAGGGGGGCGGCGCACTGGCCAAAATTAGAATTGCCGAAGCCAAAGAAGCAGGGAAGCGATTTGGGGTGGAATACACAGTTTTGGATAATCACGATGGAGAACTTATGCCAACGCTGGAAAACAGATTAAAGGTCATCCGTGAGATCAGAAAATGGAATGCAGATGTGGTAATAGCTCCCAGGCCAAATGATTACCACCCTGATCACCGATATACGGGAATTTTGGTTCAGGATGCCGCCTATATGGTTATCGTTCCTAATGTTGCTGCAGATACTCCTCCGCTAAAAAAGAATCCTGTTTTTTTATATTCTGAAGATGGCTTTCAACGCCCAAATCCATTTAACCCGAACATTGTTATAAATATTGATTCTGTTTTTGATCAAAAAATTTACGCTATGGCTGCTCATGAATCGCAATTCTTCGAATGGCTTCCGTGGACTTCAGGAAATCTGGATAAGGTTCCGAAAGGAGAAAAAGATCGTTTGGAAATGCTCGCTAACTGGCGATCATCTGCACCCAATAAAACTGCGGTGGCGACTCTGGAAAAATGGTATGGCGATAAAGCTTCTGAAGTAAAGCATGTAGAGAGTTTCGAAATTTGTGAATACGGAAAACAACCTACAGATGAGGAATTAAGAAAGCTGTTTCCGATGCTCAATGCTCAATAGCAAAGCACTTAGCTCCAAAATCTGCCCCAGGCCCTTGTTTTATCTAATTCAAATGTCGTTGCAAATAAATATAAATAAGGGGGAATCATTTTTTGATTCCCCCTTAACTATCAATTAATTATTTAACCTAAAACTATAATTTGAATGTGATTACAGGAATTTTGGAATGATTGGTAATATCTTCTCCAATACTGCCCATAAAGAAATGCGATAGCCCTTTTCTGCCATGAGTTGGAATTCCGATTACATCGGCATGGATACTTGCACTAAAATTTAAAACGCCTTTCTCTACGCTATAATCATTATAAATATTCACTTCCTTGCCCGCACCAGCTTTTTGCAAATACTTGTTTACTTTTTCAAAAGCATCCTGAGTACTTAAAAAATTGTCTCCCGGAGTATTTATATAGACCAAATGCAGTTTTGCCGATAATTTATCCGCAAATTCCTTGGCTTTTTGAAATGCAACAAGGCTTTCGTCTTTAAAAGCGCAGGCAAATACGAAATTTTCTGCCTTGAAATCTTCCATTTCATCTTTAATCACAAGAACCGGAATTTCAGAATTTCTCACTACTTTTTCTGCATTGGAACCTATGAATATTTCTTTGAGTCCATCGCTGCCATGAGAGCCCATAATAATCATATCGGCCCCATGTTTTTCGGCAACATCATTTACTTCACTAAAAACTTTAAAATGCTTTATAATAGGAGTCACCTTTTTTACATCCTTCAAGTAAGGTTTGTTTAAAAACGCTGAAATTCGTTTTTCAGCCATTTTAATGAGAAATACGGTTTGTTCAGGATGAAACCCTTCTGAAGATGAAATCATTGCCTCATTTAATTCCAGCATATGAAGTGCAATAATCTCTGCTCCATGTTTTTTGGATAGGGAGGCTGCAGCTTTTAAGGCGTATTCAGATTGCTCGGAGAAGTCAATAGGTACTATGATTGTTTTCATGCTCTTAGATTTTAAGGTGAATAAAACACTATTAAATGGTCATGGAAAACAGCCTGGTTTCAGGTGCTTTCCTATGTAATAACAAATCAAATGCCATACATATGTTTCTTATAAAGGGTCTTCCCTTTTCAGTAACTTTAATTCTATTAACGTCAATTTCAATTAATTCGTCTTTTTCCATTTCCCTTAGCCTGGTCAAGATCTGCTCAAAAAGTTCGATATTTTCACTTTCCAGATCCCAGCTTGACTCAAAGCTACACATTAAATTTAATATTTGTCTTCTTATAAATTGATCTTCATCTGTTAAAATATGTCCTCTATAAATAGGTATAATATTATTTCCTACCAGGTGTTCATATTCCTCCAAACTTTTAACATTTTGTGCAAAGCTATACCAGCTATCACCAATACTAGAAACTCCAAGACCAATCATCAATTGAGTTTTGGAGGCAGTATAACCCATAAAATTTCTGTGAAGTTTTCCAGAAGCCATTGCAGCGTACAAAGAATCGCTTTCCAGAGCAAAATGATCCATTCCAATTTCGTGGTAACCTACCTCAGCTAATAAGGCTTTTCCATTCTCGTACTGGATACGCTTTTCTTCAGCGGTGGGCAAATCTATTTCGTTATAGCCTCTTTGACCGTTACCCTTAAGCCAGGGCACATGAGCATAGCTATAAAATGCCAAACGATCAGGCATTAACAATTTGGTTTTTAAAATTGTATCCTTAACATGTTCCAAAGTTTGATGTGGGAGTCCAAAAATTAGATCGTGGCCTACAGATGTAAATCCAATTTCACGAGACCATTCCGTAACATCTTTAACCTTTTCAAAAGGCTGAATACGGTGAATTGCTTTTTGTACTGTAACATTATAATCTTGCACACCATAACTCACCCTTCTAAACCCCAGATCAAATAGCGTCTGTAAATGAGTCTTGGTAGTGTTATTGGGGTGTCCTTCAAAACTAAATTCATAGTTTTCCGCTCTTTCCGCAAACCTGAATATTCCATTAATTAATATTTTTAGGTGTTCAGGAGAAAAGAAAGTCGGGGTACCTCCTCCCAAATGTAATTCCTTAATTTTGGGTTTGGCATCAAAAAGTTCGCAATACAAACTCCATTCCTTTAATAAAGTATTTATATAAGGTTTTTCTACCTCATGCCTTTTTGTAATACGCTTATGACAACCGCAAAACGTGCACATTTGTTCACAAAATGGCAAATGAATATAAAGACTAATACCCTCGGTGGCGTTGCTTTCCGTAAAACTCCTCTTCACAGTAGCTTTCCAGGCCTTACCGGAAAATGTATCCCTATTCCAATAGGGAACTGTAGGATAACTGGTATAACGCGGACCGGGGATATTGTATTTGCGTACTAAGTTGCACATCTGAAAAAGTGTTTTAACAAATCTATTCGATTTAAGTTCAATATAATATGACATAAATCAGGTTTAATTTTTGGATAAATCTTAATCGAGTTTACTATTTCCCGTATAAAAACTTATTTTTGCGGCCATAATAGCAGAACTATGACTCTTTTACTTATGGCAGCCGGAAGAGGCAGTCGATATGGAAAACTTAAACAATTTGACGGCTTGGGGCCCAAAGAGGAATTTCTTATGGAATTCAGTATATACGACGCTTTAGAAAATGGTTTTAATCATATAGTTGTAATTACTCAAAAGGACAATGTTGAATTTTTAAAGAATTACTTGTCTCCAAAATTACCCAGGCATATAGTGCTCGATGTCCTTTCACAGGAGCTTACAGACCTGCCTGACGGAACTGGGTTTAATGGAGAAAGGAGTAAGCCCTGGGGTACTGCGCATGCTGTTTGGACTGCCAGAAATGTCATTAAAAATCCCTTTGCAATTATAAATGCAGATGACTACTATGGAAAGGGAGCATATAAAAATGCATCCAATTTCATCAAAACCAGAGAGAATAAAGATGCATATGGCTTGGTAGCTTATACCCTTGAAGATACCCTTTCAGAATATGGTTCTGTTTCCAGAGGAGTTTGCAAAAGAGATGGAAATAAATTGCATTCTGTAGTGGAACGTACAAAAATTCAAAAAGTCAACGGAGGACTCACTGATACAGATTCGGGACTTCACTTTAGTGGTGAAGAATTGGTGAGTATGAATTTTTGGGTTTGTAATCCTTCTATTTTTGACCATATTGAACATGATCTGAGAATATTTCTGGAGAATGAGGAAAACTTTGCAGGAGGTGAAGTATATATTCCTTTTGTTATTCAGAAAATGTTAGAAAAAAATGAAGTAAACGTTGCTGTAATACCTTCAGATAGCAAATGGTTTGGAATAACCTATGCCGATGATAAGGAAAAAGCTATGAAGGAATTGCAGGACATGACAAATATTGGAGAATACAGAACGCCGCTATGGCCGGTTGAATCTGTGTAGACTAAATATCAATGGATAGCAAAGGCCCCAACACTGTTTTGCCTTATTTTTCCATTGAGAGAAAAGACTATGAAATACAGCCCATAAGTCAAGGGTATATCAATGACACTTACGCTCTCCTGCAAGATGGTAAACCTTGCTATATTTTGCAAAGACTTAATGCACAAGTCTTTAGCAATATTGACGTATTAATGCAGAACATTCATCATGCACTTCCGTATTTAAATGATAAAAACTACTACCAAATATCCCTGATAAGCACCATTGATGGCAAGCCTTATTTGAAAATTAATAAAAGTGACTGCTGGCGAATAATGACATTGGTTCCTGATAGCATTGCTTTTAATACTACGCAGGATGAGGGAATCGCCTTAGAAGCAGGAAAAATTATTGGTAAATTCCATTCCCTGCTACAAGAAGCTCCTATTGATATATTTAAAGATTCCATCCCCGGGTTTCACGATCTTAACCTCAGGGCCCGGCAGTTTACAGAAGCTACAGGAAGCGCTGCGCCAGACAAATTAAAAGAAGCTGAAAAAGCGATTCTTTTTGCTAAAATGACCCTTGAAGAACTACGTTTTTACGACCCTGGGAACTTACCCCTTAGAATTTGTCATAATGATACCAAACTAAATAATATTCTTTTTCATAAGGAGGAGAAAAGAGCACTATGCCTTATAGATCTTGATACCGTAATGAAAGGATATTTTCATTTCGATTTTGGTGATGCCGTACGTACTATAGTCAATACCGTGGACGAAGACGAAAAAGATCTCAGAAAAATAACATTTAACAAAGGGCTCTTTGAAGCTTTTATTGACGGCCTGAGCAAGAATTCAGATTTCCTGACTAAAGCAGAAATTCAGCATTTGTCTTTTGGCGTAAAATTAATGCCTTTTATGCATGGAATCAGGGCATTAACTGATTATTTAAAAGGAAATATCTACTATAAAGTTACTTATGAAACCCAGAATCTGGATAGGTGTCTTAGCCTGTTTGCCTTTACTAAAAAAGCTACCGAGCATATGGATTACATGCAGGAAGTAATAAATAAGAAATTTTAAAGCACAGGGGTTACTTAAAGGCGTTATGGCCTGTAATATCGGCACCAGTAATTAGTAAGTGAATATCGTGTGTACCTTCATAGGTGATTACACTTTCAAGGTTCATCATATGACGCATGATACTAAATTCTCCTGATATTCCCATGCCTCCCAGAACCTGTCTCGCTTCCCGGGCTATTTTAATTGCCATTTCAACATTGTTCCGCTTAGCCATAGAAATTTGTGCTGTAGAAGCTCTCCCTTCATTTTTTAATTGACCCAGGCGGAATGCCAAGAGTTGAGCCTTGGTTATTTCGGTAATCATCTCCGCTAATTTCTTTTGCTGTAATTGAGTTGCCGCGATGGGTTTTCCAAATTGTATTCGTTCCTTGGCATAACGAAGCGCAGTATCATAACAATCCATGGCGGCTCCAATAGCACCCCAGGCAATGCCGTATCGAGCAGAGTCCAGACAACCTAAAGGAGCTCCCAACCCATTTTTGCCGGGTAACAGGTTTTCTTTAGGAACTCTAACATTATCAAATATTAATTCGCCGGTTGCAGAAGCCCTCAGGGACCATTTATTATGGGTTTCCGGAGTAGAAAAACCTTCCATTCCCCTTTCCACAATTAATCCGTGAATTCTTCCTTCTTCATTTTTAGCCCAAACAACAGCAATATCAGCAAATGGGGAATTTGAGATCCAAAGCTTGGCTCCGTTCAATAAAAAATGATCTCCTTTATCTTTAAAATTGGTTACCATCCCACTGGGGTTAGATCCATGATCAGGTTCAGTAAGACCAAAACAACCCATATATTCTCCTGTAGCCAATTTAGGTAAGTATTTCTTCCTTTGTTCTTCGGTTCCATATGCAAATATTGGATACATCACCAAGGAAGATTGAACCGAAGCCGTAGAACGAACCCCACTGTCTCCACGTTCAATTTCTTGCATAATAAGTCCGTAACTTATTTGGTCCAGGCCAGCTCCGCCATACTCCACAGGAATATAAGGTCCAAAGGCCCCAATTTCTGCAAGTCCGCCTATAATTTGCTTAGGAAATTCCGCTTTTTGTGCAAATTCCTCAATTATCGGAGTGACATCACGCTTTACCCACTGACGGGCGGCATCGCGCACTAATTTGTGTTCTTCACTTAAAAGCTCATCAAGGTTATAGTAGTCCGTTGCTTCAAATAAGTCTGGCCTCATTCGTAAAATTTTTGTCAAAGGTAGTTAAAGGAATATAACAAACCAATCAAGAGAAAGGACATTTTATAACAGAAAATAGCTCTGAAATGAAGATTTATGAATTAATAAATTCTGCCAAAAGCCGGTGAAAATGATGCACCCCTTTTTCACGTGATGGTGAAAATCTTCCTGCCTTATAAAAACGGGAACGTATACCCTTCTGAACTCCTTCAACCACAGCTTCATCTTCCATTTCTACTTTATCTAATTGTGAACCAGCCCCTTTATCCAATTTGGAAGCGTCATAAACATAACTGTAAAAGGAAACTTTAGTTTTATTCATTTCAAGGGGTTGGATCAAATTTACAGAAACACCCCAGGGATAAAAATTGAACATCATATTCGGAAACACCCAATAATAATATGCTGCTATTTTCTTTCCATAATCCGGATGATTTTCAGGAAGGTCAAAGACCTCCTCAGTCCCTTCAGCGTAGCCTATCTGTAAATTCATATGGTCATACAGAAGTGTATCATAGTTGCCGTAATCTAAAACTGCATTCAGGTCCTCATGGACAAAAGGGATATGAAAACCTTCCAAATAATTATCGCAATAAAGAGCCCAATTTGCATCAATAAAATAGTCATCGCCTCGCTTATCATCCAGAACGAACTCCTGTAATGGCAAAAACCCCACTCTTTCATTCATGGCATCCAGTACTTTTTGCAGTTCAAATGCAGGATTGAGTCCTACGAATAAAAAAGGTCCCCAATGTCTTAACGGAAATTTATTGAGGTTGTCACAAGGCCTTGGAAAATTCTCAACATCTTCAAATTCTGGCATATGCTCCATTTTGCCCTGAAGATCGAAGCTTCGCCCATGGTAACCGCAAATCAGTTTTTTAGTAGTCTTTGTGCTTTCAACAACTAAATTCCCGCGATGTGTGCACACGTTGGTAAGACAGGAAATCTTGTCTTCCCTATCCCGGGTTAAAAGCATGGGTTCAGTTAAAAAGTTATCAAGCAAAATAAATGGATATACGTTCTGCCTGGCTTCCACTAAACCCTCATGTCCGATCCATTGCCAGGACCTGTAAAAAATGCGTTCCCTAACTGCCTCAAAAAAAACAGGATCTCGATAAAAAGATGGTGGTAACGTCTCTGCTTTTGAAATATCAGGGTCTATAAAGAATTTAGTTGACATTGATTATTAATTGTATATTGGTTATGCTTCTAATTTACGTAATAAATTAAACTCCCGTAAAACAATTTATATGAATTCAAAACCTCAAAAAATTGGTTTGATTACGGCTACTTCGCTTGTCATAGGAAATATGATTGGAGCTGGCATATTTCTCGTTCCGGCATCATTAGCTGGTTTTGGAAGTATAAGTCTAGTGGCTTGGGTTTTCACAGCAATGGGAGCATTGGTATTGGCAAAAATATTTAGCAATATGAGCAAAATGTTTATCAATAAAAGTGGGGGACCTTATTTCTATTCAAAAGCTGGGTTTGGCGATTTTATAGGGTTCTTGGTTGCTTGGGGTTATTGGATTGCCATCTGGGTAAGTAACGCCGCTATTGTAATTGCTATCATTGGTGCTTTAAGTCATTTTTTTCCGGTATTGGACACCAATCCAGTAATTGCCGTTTCGGTGGGGTTGGTGATGATTTGGTTGTTGACCTGGATCAATTCAAAAGGGATGAAATCTTCAGGAAAAATACAAGTGATTACAACCGTTCTTAAATTACTACCCTTGATTTTTGTTATAATTGTTGGGATTTTCTTTTTTGACATAAATAATTTTCCATCTTTTAATTTAACGGGGGAATCAAGTTGGACTGCAATTTCAAGTGCTGCTGCAATTACCTTATTTGCGTTTTTGGGTATTGAAAGTGCCTCGATTCCTGCAGGAAATATTGAAAATCCGGAAAAAACAGTTCCAAAGGCAACGATGCTAGGAACCATCATTGTCACATTGGTTTATTTATTGAGCTCTGTTGTTTTGTTTGGAATTATACCTGTTGATGAATTGGCAAGTTCACCAAAACCTTTTGCAGATGCAGGTCAAATAATTGGGGGGGATTTTGCAGGATACTTCGTTGCTGCAGGGGCAGCCATTTCCGGAATAGGATGTCTAAATGGTTGGATTCTACTCTCAGGACAATTGCCTATGGCAACAGCACAAGATAATATGTTTCCAAGAATCTTTAAACGGGAAAACAGTTCTGGAGCTCCTTATATTGGGCTATTGATCGGAAGTAGTTTAACATCCCTGTTGGTGCTCATGAACCTTTCTGACGGACTAGTTGAGGCCTTTACTTTTTTATTGAATATTACTGTTTTCACAGTGCTAGTTCCTTATTTATTCGTTGCCGCTGCATACATAATTGTGGTAATCGAAAAGAATTT
>CBDTVT010000090.1:0-11847 GCA_965364275.1 uncultured Eudoraea sp.
ACCAATACTATTAACTATACTACTGAATTACCTTTAGCTCAAGGTATAAAATTTGATTTATAAATATAAAACACAAAAAAGTCCTTTGTTTAATTAGGTGGGGTGTAATTAGTTAAGAGACTTATGTTTCGATCTTATTGATTTTGGTTGCTGAACCTTCCAGCTTCCATGGAATAATGTTTGAATCCCAAGCACTTCTATCATACAACAAAAAGTGAAACCTTCTCTAAATTGTTTTTTTAAGTTTATCATTCTCACCTGATAAGTCAATTTACCTTTAAAGTATACTATAAGACCAGGAGGAAATCATGAGAATGTATCACTTACAGGAAAAAATATACAATTGGAAGAAAAGGTTGTATATTTTGAAAAATAAAAAACCCGCTGTTATTTATGAAATAAATAACAACGGGATTCTTAACTAACCAAACTAATTCGTACTAGTTGTAAGTATTAATTGAACACTATTTCAATGCCGTATCCTGGTCGGGAGAAATAGCGTTGCTGCTTAATTTTTAACAAATGTCCTAAATGCTAGTTTATTTCAATGAGAGGAAGTTATAAATGGCGCAAAAAAATGTGTAATTGGTAGTTATTAAGGTATGTCCTGTATTTATTCATATTAATAAGGAACATCTTAGTCATTATTAGAGGGTTAACCAGATAACTCAAGGCATAAAGCCTTCCAATTTTAACAAAATTTAAGATTTTTTTAATACATTGTATACAGAACAACAAATAGTCAATTACAATGACAAAAAAGACAACGAACTTGCTTGGGATTATAATTACCATATTAGCAGGGATTTATTTTTTTGTAATGTACTGTAGTGAATGTGGATTTTAAGATGGCCGGCCACCTTAAAAAGTGTGGATTCTTCTATTGCTCAAAATGCAATGGATTTTGAAAAAGCCAATGATAAGAGCAAGAAAGAATTATTGTATAAGAACTAATTAAATAATATCAACTTATGAATTTTGAAAGTATAAACATCTGGTGTTGGCTTATCCCTTTACTTGTAGGTGTTCTTTGTGTTATTTTTGGATATTTATTGGGTAAAGGTGCAAATACAGCCATTGACCATTCTTCAGAGCTAAACTTACTGAAAGATCAAAATGCAAAATTAGAAGCTGATCTTGCAGCTTGTAATAAAAAAATGGCTGCTGAAAGTTCAGCTGTGGCTTCTTCTGAAATTGATTTTAATAAAAGTGCAGCCAAGGCGGCATTTGGCAAAAATATAAAACGGGATGATCTGAAGGTGGTGGAAGGAATAGGTCCCAAAATTGAAGGCCTTTTTCACAATTATGATATAAAGACCTGGAAAGCCTTGTCTAAAACTTCTGTTTCCAAATGTCGGCAAGTATTGGACTCAGGAGGTGATCGTTACAAGGTTCATGATCCCGCATCGTGGCCATTGCAAGCAAAAATGTGTTATGCGGGAAAATGGAAAGCATTACACAAATGGCAGGTAGAACATAAACGTGGTAAATTATAATTAAAAAGACCGGATTAAATCCGGTCTTTTTAATTATAGCATTCCGTTGGCCTCTACCCATTTAAATCGGAATTGATCCTCACCTAGTCTCATTCTTTCTGCAATTCGCTGTAAACGATCTGGCATTCCTACAAGATAGTCTCTGGCTTTCTGGGCTTCATCTGACAAGCCTCTTATCGCTTCCAGATCCCAATATTGATTTAATTTATTAAAGATGTCTATATAATCCTGGGAGGTATATACTCCCAACCTTTGTGCACAGATGGAGAAATTTTCAAATGCAAGTCCGATTCCCTCTCCAGATTCCCTCAAAAAATGAGCCGGCATTACAATTTTTCTCTTCATCATATCTGCATATGCAAGCATCATCCCATTAGGGTCTTGTCCAAATATGGTCTTTACGAATTCTCTATATGCCAAATGATGACGCATTTCATCACCGGCAATTATGCTGCACATTTTACTTAGAAGTGTATTCCCTTTTTTCTTGGCCATCTGACCTACCCTTTTATGCGAAATGTTGGTAGCTAATTCCTGAAATGAAGTATACACAAAATTCTTATACGGGTCTCTGTCTGTTCCTATGTCAAAACCATCATTAAGCAAGTACTGAGTTGAGATCTCAACTTCTCTCATATTTACTCTTCCGGAGAGGTAAAGAAATTTGTTAAGTACATCCCCATGCCTGTTTTCTTCTGCTGTCCATGCCCTCACCCACTTGGACCATCCACTTGGTTCTTCCGTGTGTTGGTTAATTCCCTCAACATCCATTAACCAGGATTCATACGTTGGCAGCGCTTCTTCCGTAATTGTATCTGCAACCATGGTTACCCAAAAATCATATCCCAACTCTTTAGATTCCTCTCTGATTTGCTCTACCTCATTAAAAAAATTATCACTTCGCGAATCGGGAAGAAAGTCAGAGGGCTGCCATATCTCATCAATAGGAATCAAAAATGAATCCATAAACCCGGCAACTTTAGGTTCAATTGCCTGCATCACCTCCAGCCTTATATTTTTAGTAGACATATTTATTTTTCATGCAAAGTACGACAATAAAACTCTGAAATTATCGCAGATATAATGCAAATACTAATTTCTTCCTCTTTCATTTGGATAAAAAAGATGCGCCGGATCACTTTGCCAAACTTCTTTTGAATCTACATCCATAATTGACAAAGGTCCTTTAAAAGCAGCTCCTGTATCAATATTCCAGACATTTGCTGCCCTTTGAGGTATGGTTTTCCCAATTCTGGTTACAGGTGTATGCCCAATGTAAATTTCGCGGTATTTGGCGAGTCGATCCGGATAAAATAAGTCTGTTTGTGTTAGTTCTGGATCCAGAGATAATGCCAATTCCCATAAAGTTCTATCCCAGTAAAAAGTTTTGGAAAAATATTCAAATTTTGCGCCTTTTAAGTTAGTAAAACCTGCATGTACAAATAGGCGGTTTTTATCATCCAGGTAGTAATTATCCAGATTAGCATAAAAATCCATATGAACTCTTTTTGACCCATCACCCAGAACCTCGTAAGAAGTTTTGCTGGCCATACCACCATGTTCCAGCCACATAGGCCTATCCTTCCCTGTTCTCAACCATTCATAACAAAGCTCATCATGGTTTCCCCTTAAAAAAATACATTGGTGTGTAACTCTTAGTTCAATCAAAAAATTTACGGTTTCAACAGCCTGGCTCCATCCGTCAACATAATCTCCTAAAAAGATAAGTAGATCATCTTCACTAACCCCGGCCCTTTCCAAAACTTGTTGTAAAGCTTTCAGCCCTGAATGTATATCTCCGATTACCAAAGTTCTCATTTGGCAAAATTCGCGATAATTCCGATGATGACAATAATAAAAAGTATGAGAAAAAATATTTTCCAGAAAGAATAGGGTCGAATACCATGGATATTACCGGTTTGTCCGTTGATATAAAAATGATATTCTTTCCCTTTATAATTGTAGAAACTAATATAAACAGGCAAGAGTACGTGCTTAAAAGTTTCTTTTGAAAGTTTTATATCAGAATGATGAATCCTTTGCGTATCGCCTCCAATATCTTGTCGTATCCATGAATGAGCTATCTTCTTGGCTTTTTGGAATGATTTGCGATGCCCTTCTCTCAAAGGAATTGTGTATTTTTCAGTTACAAAACCCGAGAGATATTTTGAATTAAATGTTCTAAGCTCTTTCAAATTCCAATGTGATATACTTGACGGGACTTCTCTTTGTTTTTTTTCCGAAGCATTGATCTGGATATCATCTATAAAGCCATCTACCGTTCCATAAGCAGGTGTCCAACGTGTTTTTCTTACTTGCCTGGTTTGAGTTCCATTTTTAGTTCTATAGGTTTGAGTTTCGTAATAATAATCGCCCCTTTGACCTTCGTATGATGCAACGAGTTCCGCGTCAAAAGTCCAAAAAGGGAGATAAAGACCATGAATAGCTTCTGGATCTAATGCAGCGCGTTTAAGTTTATTTGGCGCAAACCACAAACCTTTCACCCAATTTGTGAATGTCCTTCCCGCCTTTTTATTATCAAATTGAAATGGAACCAGCGCCCCTGGCAGTATCCAACCTTCTCTTTCTATATCCTCTCTAATAAGCGGTTCTCCGCAATAAACGCAATGAAGCGACTTGTAATTTTCTTCAACATGTTGGTTAGCGCCACAATTCTTACAATGCAGAAGGTCTATTGTTTCGGTATACGCATTATCCCCTACTGCCTTAATATAATGTTGCAGTTCTAGTTCTTCAAAACTTCGCTTTGTCTTTTCAATAAATTCTTCATACCCGCAATACTCACATTTAACCTGGTGTGAACCTGGTTTGTATTTTAATTCTGCTCCACAATTGGCACAGGATTTTTTCTGTTCAGAATACTGGGTTTCTTCCATTTGTAATTATCACCAAAATCAGTATAATTGGCAAAGTGTTTTTAAATCTTACGGTTACTACGTTTGAGGTAATGGTGGTGGTGTACTACCTCCCAAAAAAGCCTTTAACTCCTCTATTTCTTTAAGTGCTGTCCACCCTGTAAGACCTTGTTTCCAAACCAGAGAATCCCGGTTTATAGTTCTATTTGCAAAGAGTTCCTTTAATTTATCGAAAGAAACAGGGCCAAGTTGTTGCCCGTTTGCCGCATAGTAATACATCGCCTGAACAGGAATTGGAGGTGGCAGAGCAGCTCCTTGCGGCTGTTGTGAAGTAAAGAGTTGTTGTGCCGGCTGACCCATTAAAGTCCCCATTTGTTGTGCCAGAACAAAACCCATGCCCATACCCATTCCCGCTCCGGCAGTACCGCCTTCATTTTTTGCAGCAGCTTCCATGGCTTTGGCTGCCTTAAATTGAGAGAGTTTGGACAAGTCTAATTTGTCTAATCTGCTATATTCAAAAATCTCCTTCTTCAGTTCTTCGGGCATGGAAACGTTTTCTATATAGAATTTTTCCAACTCTATCCCTACACGTTCAAATTCCGGTTTCATAACTTCCTGGCAAGTTTCGGAAAGTTCACTTGTATTAGCGGCGTATAATTCCAGAGGTAGGTTTGCCTCCCCCACAGTATCCGTAAAACGAGTCACAATTAAACTCTTGAGATGTTCGTTAACCTCGTAATTTGTAAAATTACCATCGGTACCAACCACGTCTACTACGAACTTGCCGGCATCGCTAATTCGAAAACTATAGGTTCCAAAAGCCCTTATCTCAGTTAACCCAAAACGTTCATCACTTAACATAACCGGGTTTTTTGTTCCCCACTTTTCATCTGTAAACAATCTGGTGTTAACAAAATATACTTCTGCCTTAAAAGGGCTGTCAAATCCATATTTCCATCCTTTTAAAGTAGTCAGAATAGGAAGGTTCTTGGTATTCAGAGTATGCGTCCCCGGTTTAAAAACATCCGCTAATTGACCCTCATTTACAAAAACGGCTTTCTGACCTTCTCTAACCACTAATTTGGCATTATTTTTAATTTCATTCTGATAACGCTCAAATCTGTGAACTATGGTATCATTAGTCGTGTCAATCCATTCTACTATATCAATGAATTCCTGACTTAGTTTCTTTTTAATCTCATCAAATAGATTCATTTTGTTAGATTTTTAATTCCAGAAAAAGGTAATCAATTCTTTAAAACAGACCAAGTGTCTTTTTCCGAATATAAAGGTTTAGGACAATGGTGAGAATCGATTTAATAAATAGTTCTGTTTTTTTTGGAGTAACACCTTATTTCTCATTACTTTAGGAATTGCTTTAAGTATAAATCTATGAAAGAAGTGTTTTGTATAGGTGAATTGCTCATAGACTTTGTTGCCGAAAAACAAGGTAGTAATTTATCTTTGGCTAGTGAATTCACTAAAAAAGCAGGTGGTGCTCCGGCGAATGTAGCCTGTGCTATAGCCAAACTTGGAGGGAAAAGTGCATTTATTGGTTGTGTCGGTGATGATCCTTTTGGCACATTTCTATTGAAGGTGTTGGAAAATGAAGACGTAGACATTTCTTTAGCTCAACGTTCAGAAACTTTTACTACCCTCGCCTTTGTTTCTATTGATGAGGACGGAGAACGTGATTTTGTCTTTAGCAGGGGCGCAGATAAGGAACTTAAATACAGTCCGGCGATTAAGAAAAAATTTAATAAAAACATTGTCCATTTTGGGGCTGCAACGGCACTTTTGGGCGGAAGTTTAGAAGAAGCCTATGGCCGATTTTTATTTGATGCCATAACTCAAAAAGCCTTTATCAGTTTTGATCCAAATTACAGAGCAGACCTATGGAAAAACAGAACTGATGTTTTTATAAAAAAAGCTATGCCATTTATTGAAAAATCTACGCTCTGTAAGTTTAGTTTAGAAGAAGCAAAATTAATTTCAGGCAAGGAAAATATTTTGGATGCGTGTGAATTTTTCCATGAAGCCGGCTCACAAATCATAACCATTACTCTTGGTTCTGAAGGTACATATGTAAGTTCTCAAGGGCATTCAAATACGATCCCTAGCATCAAGGTAAAGCCAGTTGATACAACAGGTGCAGGAGATGCCTTTATTGGCTGCCTGTTAAAACAAATTTCTACTCTGGATAATATAGAGAGTGCTATAAGCAATACCGATTTGCTTTTCAATATGATCGCTAAAGCAAATAAAGCCGGAGCTATAACAACTATGAATTACGGAGCCATAAAGTCATTGCCAACTCAAATTCAACTTGACAATTAGAATGAACCAAACCTCATTACACAGGTTGTTGGCTTCAAATAAGCTGGATAACCCGGAGAAAGCGAATCTAAAAGAATTATTTGATTTAAGATTATCCACTAACCTTTCTATTATACAAAACCTATTCTTATCTCTATACCCTGAGTCAACTTTACAAAATTCATTTCCTTTATTGCTGGAACTTTTACCTGAACTTTATAAAAAAAGACCTAAAAACCTTAAAATTCAGGACTTGACAAGGCTTAAACATGCTAATTGGTATCAATCAGAAAAAATGGTTGGCATGCAATTGTATGTGGATCACTTCAATAAGGATCTGAAAGGTCTTGAAACTAAAATTGCATATTTTGAAAAACTAGGTGTCAATCTTTTACATATCATGCCTGTCACAACAAGGCCTAAAGGAGAAAATGATGGGGGATATGCGGTCAATAGTTACACCCAAGTGGACAAAAAGTATGGTTCTAAAGCAGACTTGTTGAATCTAACAAAAAAATTGCGCTCTAAAAATATGCATCTGATGATGGATTTTGTTGTAAACCATACTTCAGATGAATTTCCCTGGGCAAAAAAAGCTATGACCGGGGATAAAAAATATCAGGACTATTATTATACCTACCCGGACAGGAAATTGCCAGATGAATTTGAGTATTCCCTGCCGGAAGTCTTTCCACAAACCTCCCCTGGAAACTTCACATTTAATACGAAGATGAACAGGTGGGTTATGACTGTATTTAATGACTATCAATGGGATCTCAATTATAGAAACCCAATGGTGTTTATGGATATGCTCACTAATCTGGTAGAATTGGCCAACTTAGGTGTAGATGTCATTCGCTTTGACGCCCTTGCATTTCTATGGAAGAAATTGGGTACAAATTCTCAAAATCTTCCCGAGGCACATAGCCTAATTACTCTCTTTCGCATGTGTTTACAAGTTGTTGCTCCCGGGGTTGTTCTGTTAGCTGAAGCAATAGTTTCTCCTCAGGAAATTATCAAGTATTTTGGTGAAGGCATTAAAAAAGGTAATGAATGTGAAATTGCCTACAATGCCACTTTGATGGCGCTACTTTGGAATTCAATCGCTACAAAAAAGACTCATCTCCTTTACAAAAATCTCATGAATTTGCCAAGTAAGCCCATTGAGGGAACCTGGATAAATTATATCAGATGCCATGACGACATTGGACTTAGTTTTGATGACCGCTATATATACGAAGTGGGCTGGGACGCGTCTTCACATAGGAAGTTTTTATTGGATTACTATTGTCAAAAACTGGATTGGTCACCGGCTATGGGGCAAATTTTTATGTATAATCCAAAAAATGGTGATGGAAGGATTACCGGCAGTGCCGCCTCTTTACTCGGATTGGAAAAAGGATTAGAGCAGAACCATCAGGAATTGATAAAATTGGCAGTAAATAAAATCCTAATGCTTCATGCCATTATATTATCCTATGGTGGAATTCCCATGATCTATGCCGGTGATGAATTAGGGACATTAAATGATTATTCTTATCTTAAAAATAAAGCCTTAAAAGAAGATAGCAGATGGGCTAACAGACCTAAAAAAGATTGGAAAACTGTGTCTGGATTAGATAAAATTGACACCCCTCAAACGCAAGTATTTCATTCCCTAAAAAACCTAATTAGGATTAGAAGAAATACACCAGTATTTGCGGACTTGAACAATTTATTACTGCATCCTACCCCAAACCCACATATTTTTATGTTTGAAAGAAGAAATAATTCTGATAGAGATGTGCTAGTAATTTGCAATTTTGATGAAAATATTCATATGATAGATACTGCTGGTGTTGCCTCCAGGGGTTATGTGGCAGGAGGGAAACTTAAGGACCTGATATTAGGTGAAAGCATTACTTTAAAAAGTAGCTTGTTAGAAATAAATCCCTATCAAATTTTATGGCTCAGCAAGTCTTAGCTATATTTTACTTTTCTTAAAATTCGAAAAGACTCCTTCAAGGATTCGTAAATGTTTAGATCGTATTTTTTTAATAGAGGCCGAGCTGTTTCCATTAAATCCTTTGCCTCTTCAAAGCCGTTAAAATAGCAAATAAGATAAGTTGCCGGTAATAGCTCCAAATCTAATTCCTCCGATCGCTTAAGTGACACACCCTTTTCAATTTTTTGTAATATAGCCTTGTTTGAATTAAAAATATGATACAAGGTCTTTTTATCATATTGAGGTGGTTCAAAAATTAAATCACTTTGAATTTGATAGGTCCCGTTATCTGAGAAAAATATATCCACTTTTTCCAAAGGATAATATTTTTGTTGATTCCCCAGGCCCAACTTCACATACTCCATGATAGTAAAAGATTCATCATTATAGCTTATTGAGATTTCATCCAGGGCAGAATAGAAAAGCTTAACCTGTTCATTAATAAGTTCTATATCCACTCTTGAATAAAAAACTTCATTTTTTACTTTTTTTTGATTCCCCGCCCAGCAGAGTACAAATTGTTCTTTAAAAACTTTATAGCTGCTAATCAGATCCTTATGTCTGTTATTTATAAAATCTATTACGCCATCAAGGGTGAGTTCTATATTATTTCGGGCATGTTGTTCTAAAGTAGCAACAGTGTCTGAGTTGATATCTTTTAATACAACATCAAAAGCCTTAGGCATGCTTATACTCCCATCTCTGAAAAAAACTGCGCCTCCGTAATATTTCCATATATTGCGCCGCAATGCGCACACTTGGCCATTAGAACTTATAGTAACTAACCCCACCACCCTACCTTCAGGTAAGTGCGGAAACGGAATATTTTCATAAGAGATCAAAGGAGGGTTATCAAGGTAGGCATTTACCAGGTTTTGAATCTTACTATCATCAAAGAAATCTACCCCAACAATTTTATTGTCTTCATCCTCAACACCAACAACAATAAAGGAATTATTATTTGGATTACTATTAGCAAGTGCACAAACATGCTTTAGGAATTTAGCTTTACCTTCTCGACTACCAATATTGATAAACCTTTTTTTATCATAAAAACTATTCTCGTCATTATGAGCCAAAAGGTTTTTTACTAGTAGGCGCTTATTAATCATATTGTTTTCTTCACTATAGTACTACTTGCCTGTGCGGTGGGCATAACTACGAGATCTGCAATATTTACATGGTAAGGTCGTGATATTACAAAGTAAATTATATCTGCTATATCTTCAGGCTTTAAAGGTTGAAACCCCTGATAAACACTGTCTGCTCTTTCAATATCTCCTTTAAATCTGACATTGCTAAACTCTGTCTCTACCAATCCAGGGTTAACAGCACCTACTCGTATTCCATAGGTGTTCAAATCAATTCGCATTCCCTGATTTATTGCATCAACCGCATGTTTACTGGCACAATAAACATTCCCTTTGGGGTAAACTTCTTTACCGGCAGTTGAACCTATATTTATTATATGTCCCGAATTACGCTCCACCATCTTAGGTAAAATTGCCCTGGAGACATATAGAAGGCCTTTTACATTAATATCCAGCATAGCATCCCAATCCTCAAGACTACCTGTTTCTATGGGATCCAAACCATGTGCATTCCCCGCATTATTAATCAAAATATCTATTTGAGAAAATTCTTCAGGCAATGAGTTGATCGCATTTGAAACGGCATTTTTATCCCTGACATCAAAATTCAAAGCATAGACATCAGTTAGTGGCTCTAATTGCTTCTGCAATTTTATTAAAAGTTCTTTTCTTCGCCCACAAATTATCAATCGGATAGCCTTTGATGCGAAAAGTAGCGCAGTAGCCTTTCCTATGCCACTGGTTGCGCCGGTAATAAATGCTGTTTTTTTCATTAAAATAATTGTAATGATTACTAATTAGGGAACCTTATGCCCCTGAGATGCAACTAATAACAAAAACCAATCTTCCAATTCCAGATCAATTTCTGTGGTTCTTACAGAAGCCATTAATCTTTCTTTGTTAGTGGTGCCAACAACTGGGTGAACTTTGGAAGGGTGTTTTAAGATCCATGCCAGGAGAATTTGACTGCCATCAGCCTCATATTTCTTTTTAAGGCGTTTTAGCACTTTTTTTATTCGCTTCCTTCTTTTGTTATCCTCTCTAAAATAGCTGCCCAGGGGACTCCATGCCATGGCGGTCCTATTATGAATGATACAATCCTCAAAAGTACCGTCATACATTAACTTTTCGGCTGTTAAGGAAAATTCAACCTGGTTAGCGGTTACTGGTAATACCGACTCTAATAGTGCAATCTGCGCGGGAGAGAAATTAGACACTCCAAACTCCCGTATTTTACCTTCTTTTTGTAAATAAAGAATTGCTTCTGCAATTTCATCGGGTTGCATTAACGGGCTGGGTCTGTGCAGTAAAAAAAGGTCTAAATAGTCAGTTTTAAGTTTGGACAAAGAACGCTCTGCAGACCATATAATGTATTCTTTAGAATAATCATAATGTTTTACTTTATTCTCTCTCGCCTTGCAGACATATTGTATTCCACATTTAGTAATAAGTTGTAACCGTTCCCTGGGAATTGAACTTTGAAAAAACGCGATGCCAAACGCTTCTTCATTATCATAACCTCCATAAATATCGGCATGGTCAAAAGTTGTTATTCCATTTTCAACGCAATAGCCAATAAGGTCAGTCATTTGATCTTTTGTAAGATTCTTCCCCCAACTTCCCCATGTCATGGTTCCAGCAATAATTTTTGAATAAGATATCCGGTTTTTCATAAGTATGTGAAAATATAAAATAAATCCCTTAAATACTTCATAAAACTTAGGGTTCTAGGCATTTTTTAACCAATCATTAACAGCACTTATATAAATAAATTTTCAATTTGCGCCCTACTGTGATACCAACAGATTAAAAACCAAAAAATAAAATTATTAATGGAGGAAAATACTACTGTAGATATTAGTGCTGTTAATGAGAAGATTGCACAGGAAAGTGCTTTTATAGACCTGCTTGTCCTAGAAATGAATAAAGCTATTGTAGGTCAAAAGCATATGATAGAACGATTGTTGATCGGACTTTTGGGACAGGGTCATATTTTATTAGAAGGAGTCCCCGGACTTGCAAAGACCCTGGCGATAACCACTCTGGCAAAGGCGGTAAAAGGTAGTTTTAGCAGAATTCAGTTT
>CBDTVT010000091.1:0-11775 GCA_965364275.1 uncultured Eudoraea sp.
TATTACATTTATCATATGAATGAACCACTTGCAGAACGGGTACGCCCAAAAACTCTTGAGGATTATATTAGTCAGCATCATTTAGTTGGTGCAGATGGTTCTTTAACCATTCAGATAAAAAAAGGAAATATTCCATCACTAATTCTTTGGGGACCACCGGGGACCGGGAAAACCACTTTGGCACATATTATTGCAAATGAAAGCCAGCGACCATTTTATACCTTAAGCGCTATAAACAGTGGGGTTAAGGATATTCGGGAAGTAATAGATAAAGCAAAGCAAATTGGTGGTTTATTCACTTCTAAAAATCCAATTCTATTTATTGATGAGATCCATCGTTTTAGTAAATCACAGCAGGATTCTTTATTAGGGGCCGTGGAAAAAGGCTGGGTGACACTCATTGGGGCAACTACGGAAAATCCGAGTTTTGAAGTAATTCCCGCACTTTTGTCGCGTTGCCAGGTTTATATACTTAATTCTTTTGGGAAAGAAGACTTAGAAGCATTATTACAAAGAGCTATGGCTGAAGATATAATGCTGAAGTCGAAAAATATTAAACTTGAAGAAACAGAAGCACTTTTGCGGCTTTCCGGAGGTGATGGTAGAAAACTATTGAACATATTCGAACTGGTGGTCACCTCTGAAGATAAAAAGGATATTGTTATCACAGATAAACTGGTAATGCATAAGGTCCAGAAAAACACTGTATTATATGATAAAACAGGGGAACAACATTATGATATTGTTTCTGCTTTTATAAAATCTATCAGGGGTAGTGATCCAAATGGCGCAGTCTATTGGCTTGCCAGAATGATTGAAGGCGGGGAAGATGTGAAATTTATTGCAAGACGTTTATTGATATCCGCATCTGAAGATATAGGTATGGCCAACCCTACCGCCTTGGTTATCGCTAATTCTGCTTTTCAGGCGGTTAGTACTATAGGATATCCAGAGGCCCGAATTCTTCTTAGCCAATGTGCCATTTATCTGGCAACTTCACCGAAGAGCAATTCTAGTTATATGGCCATCAAAAAAGCTCAGGCCAATGTTAATGAAACTGGAGATTTATCTGTTCCCTTACCCCTGCGGAATGCTCCCACCAAGTTAATGAAAGACTTGGGTTATGGTGAAAACTATAAATACGCCCATGACTTTGAGGATAATTTTACAGAGTTGGAATTTTTGCCCGACGAATTAAAGGGGACTTCTTTTTATGTTCCCGGAAAAAATAAAAGAGAGACGGCGCTTAAAGAATTTCTCGATAAACGATGGAAGGGTAAATACTAGAATTTAATAGTAAGTTCTTCAATTTGTAATTTATCGGAAACGTAATATTCAAAATACCACTGGGATCCGCGCTTATATACAATGCCATTTCCTTCCTCATTTATACCAATATAGACCTCCGGCATAGATGTACTATATATTTTCAAACGAATTGTTGGGGTACTATCCACTAATTGATAACCATTAGGAATTTGTTGTGCGTACAATACATGTGCCTCTGAAGTTTCGGTAATCGTGCTTAAAGCAGCTACAGCGACCGTTGTATTTTCAACCGCTTCGGTTTCTGGATTTGTGACCATCTCAGATTGCTTTAAATTCTCCTGAACTGGGATAGGTGTTGGTTCCCCTATAGTCACCGGTAGCGCACTTTTTTCCTCTGTCTTGGGTATTGTGGCATTGGTTGTGACGCTTTTGTTCTGAACAGGATTATAAGTGTAGGCAAGGGCATTGATTGATGCAAAAGCCAACTCTATGGCTTCCTTATAACTCGATATGTAATCCTTTTCTTTGCTCGAGCCTTCCAGGCTTGTATAGATTTTTTTGGAATTACAGTCCTCTAAAGTAATGGAAGCTTTAGTTGCGAACATACTAGATTTATGATTCAATTGTACCAAGAGGCCAAGACATCTGTTGGAATTTAGATCTGAAGGCAGATCATCTTCATAATAGGTCTCAAATCCTTTTTTTGTAAATAGATGTTTTAAAAGAGTACTGGTTTTGTATTGGTTTTCATCCTTAAAACCCTTAAAACTTTTTGGTACAATTATATATTTATAATCATTTAATTGGGCTTGTAGTCCATATGAAAATGCAAAAACTAAAAAAAGGCAGGAAAATAGATTCTTCATTTAAATTATATATCAGTTTCTCTCCCAAGATATGATATTTAATCCAAATTGAAAAGAAGCGTAGTTGCCGTCAGCGATATTACCGTAAGCCAATAAATTATCTCCCATAATATAGAGGTTCACAGGTCCGGCCTGGAGGCTCATGCCAAGACCTATATTGGAAGCGGTGAATTTATCAACGGTATAAGTCGCTTTTAGTGCAAGCACTTTAGCAAATCTTCTTTGATAAAATGCCGTTAGCGCAAACTGCGGACCCCGTGGCCTGTTTATAGCATACAATTGCCCCCCTACACTGTTCAGATAATATAAAGATCTATCACCACTATCAGTTTGATTATCACAGTCGCAAACTTCAGTTGGTTCGCCTTGCTTACCAAAATTATAACGAATGGAGGAATAAAATTTTATCGGCCTGAAAGTTACATAGTTCTTACTGTTCTCTTCAAAAGGAATTAATTCTTCAATTTCATTCACCAGATCTTCCCAAAAATCGGCATTAGGATCGCTAAGTGCTTCTGGTAAAATAATTTCTACCCCCTCAATTGAGGCACTCCCTTCAAGTGTGTAATTAGTTACATCAGAGGTGTGATATATTAATCCGATATCCAAAAGACTTCCGGTGATTACTGTTTGTTCATTGAGATTATAAGTAACTCCGAAATCAAAACCAAGCCCGGGATCACCTCCAAAAAGCCCTCTTTTTGTAAGTAAACTTCCTATACCTCCACCATTATCATTGGCATCTATAAGAGCATCCAGGCCCGAAGCTCTTAAACGCATATCCGAAACCAAGGTGTTCCTCAACAAATTATTCTGGCCTTCTGTGGTCTCGAAATAACCACTATTACTTGTTGAATTAATATCTACAATACCAGAATACAGTTTGATCCGGGCACCCAGAGTGAGATTATTTTTTATTTGTCTATTAATTCCGAAATGTAAGACATTTATTAATTGCCCACTGGCATTAAGATCACTTAGATCAAATCTTTGTCCCAATCTGTCCGCATTACCTTCATAAGCTAAAATTGCGAGGTCTTTTGGCCAATAATTTAGGGCATAGCCTTCAACATACATTCCAAATGAGAAGAAATTAGCCGGGTCCTTTTGTCCACGGAATCCACCATTTAATATATCAACCTGAAAGATTCCATTTACTTCATCGCGTTTGCTCAATGAATTCAATGCACGATCTCTTACTTTCTGATTAATATCAAGTCCATCAGCAGCAAAAATATCATTTACCGTAAGTCCGCTGGTTGCACCCTGCACATATATACCAGATATTAAAGGGACCCCGGCATACCAATTATAAATTGTATTCATCCCCGGATTAACCATTAAAGCCTGTGGAATCTCAATGAAATCATATAACACCTCTTTATTTTGGGCGTGGATAGTCATGTACCCTACAATAAGAGTAATAAAAAGGATCAGGCTTCTTATCATTTTAGCCGAATCCTGAATTTAGCGCTGGATCTTAAGAAAACTGTTGGGTTAGGTAAAGCAGATACACTGGTATTATCACCTAAATTTATGGCACTTACTCTAATGGCAGAGGTATTTCTAATAATATCCAGGCTCCTGCCGGCTGGTCCATAAGCAATTTCACGTTGTAATATTGCAGTTGGGGCGGCATTAACGGTAAAATTTTCAGAATCCAAAGAATTCCCCGCATCATCTAAAAACTCAAATGTGATATCAAGAGGTTTACTTGTAGTATTTTCCACTTCATAGGTTACAACACCATCTAAGACATTATCAGCAAAAAACTCTTCGCTAAAGGCATCAAAATTAAATGTTTGAGAGTAAAAATTTATCCCGGTCACCTGATTAATGATACGCTCAGGGGTCTCAACATAAAGAATACTGGCTTCTGCGGTTGGAGTAACATCAAGATTATCTAACTGATCAAAATCTTGCTTATCCGCACAGGAACTTAAGATTGCGGCGCATATAAGAAGTGTAAAAAGATATTTTGGGATATATTTCATTGCTATATACCGGTTTTAAAATGGTTAATTATTTACTGAAACCACCTAAATAGGTATTTGCCCCTATATTATTCACCCCTATATAACTCTATAAATAGTTTTTTATTTCACGCAAATTATGAATCATTACACAATGTTGATGTTTTGGGTCATTGTGAGCGTTAAAATGCAACGCATGAAATCCTGCAGCCTTAGCGCCCAGTATGTCTGCTTCAATATTATCGCCAACCATAAGTGACTTATCCGCCGCAGTATTAGCCTTTTTAAGTGCGAGTTCAAAAATTTCGGGATTTGGTTTTTTTACTCCGGCCATTTCAGAATTGATAACCTGGTCAAAATATTCGAAAATATTTGAGTTTACCAGTTTTCTGGTTTGTACTTCTTCAAATCCATTTGTAATGATATGCAGTTTATATTTTGGTTTTAAATAATCCAGAATTTCAATTGTATAAGGCAACAGGTTGTTGTATGTTGCAAGCTTAGCAATATATTCAGTTGATAAAATATCTATTACTTCATCCTCAATGTTGTATTGTATAGCCTCAAAAGTTGTTTTTAGCCTTTGGTAACGCAATTCCGGTTTCTTGATTTTATCTTCTCGATATAATTTCCAAAATGCGAGATTTACCGGTACATAGACTTCTAAGAATTTAGAAAGATTCGCATCAATTTCAACTTCTTCAAATATCTTTTTGAATGTCAGCGCCGAATTCATTTCAAAATCCCAAAGTGTATGGTCCAAATCAAAAAATATATCCGAAATATTTTGGCTATGCATGATACTTCTCAATTACTTTATTATATAAACTTAACCAATTAATCGCCTGATCTCCGCCCAATAATTCATTAGAGAAAATAGTAATAAAGTGTCCATTAACCTTTTTTACCTGATCATAATAAATACGAATCTTCTCAAGTGCTTCATCTTCAGAATTAGAATTAAGTAAGGCATAGTCATGAACAGCGAATGGGTGAATTTTAATGGGTTGTTTTTCTTCCATTGTAATATCATAGAAATAAAAAGGCGTACATGTGCCTGCTCTAAAGCCCATTTCATGAGTATATCCCATGGTGTAATCATCTGTAAATTCGGCTTCTACAAGGTTTCTGTATGTATAAGGAATATCTACCCTGTTATATCTCATCCTTGAATAATTTATTGGCCTGTTTACCACGTTGGATAACCTCTTTTTCTCTTCTTTTAATAATTCAATATCCTTAAATGAACTATACGAAGCTGCCAGAGATACCAGGCTATAATCTGCCACAGATTTAATTAGGTATTTAAAATTATTATTTTCGGGTGAAACATTTTTATCATAGGTTGAATAATTGGCGAACTGAAAAAAGAATATACTCTTTATTTGATATTTCTTCTGAATCTCAATTAAGCTGGCGTAGTTATTATAAGGATCTTTTTTAATCTTTAGCCATACAGAAGTGCGCTGTACAACGCGCTTCAATTTAAAAGTGCCTAAGTCATACAACAAGCCTGCTAAGCCTCTCATAGGTCCTCTGTGCGCAAAACAATGTGAAGAAGTAACATCAATAATAGAAGTATGTTGATACTTTCGTTTTTTACTAACTACGGTAGGAAAACGTTCTTTAAGCTTATCTAGAAATTTGTATGCCCAAATATCCACAAGAGGTAATTGCATAAAGTTATAAGTAGAAGCAATACTTTCTAATGGCGGAAACCTGCCATGTGTGTCTTTTAGGTATGGTAAGTACTCTTCATATCTCGTTAAAAGATAAAAGCTTGCCGAAAAAATATCATAGGGAATAACACTAGGTTCATTTGTCCTGAAAAAACAAGGGGTACCCTCCCAGTCTTCAACATTTATTTGTAAATCATTTATCCCATGTACAAATAACAGTTCATTGCTTCTAACAAAAAACTCATTCTGCAAAGGTTGTTTACTGTAAGTGATCTTGGGGCCTGTATGTTTGATAAAATCCTCAACCTTCGTAGTGAAAATGATATCTATCCCAAGTATCCTTGTGAAAACCTGCTTCATGGTGTAACTGAAACGTGGAGTAATTTTATGGGTATATATCAAAAGCATATTTATATCAAATTATTATCGGCAAAGCTATAGTATTTGTTTTGGGTAATAATTACGTGATCCAGTACCCTGATATCCATGGCTTCCGAAGCTTTCTGAAGTTTATTTGTAATTTTTTTATCGGCCTCACTAGGTTTAAGCGCCCCTGACGGATGATTATGGGCTAATATTAATGACACTGCCCCTAATTCCAGTGCTTGTTTCATTACTAAACGAACGTCGACCAAGGTACCAGTTATACCCCCCTTGCTCAATTGAGCCTTATGTATAACCTTGTTTGAGTTATTTAAGTAAACAATCCAAAACTCTTCATGAGGTAGGTCTGCAACCAAGGGTTGTAGAAGATCGAAAACTGCCTGACTACCGGAGATCTGTGCTTTCACCATCGCCTTCTCATTTTGCCTCCTTCTGCCTATCTCTAAAGCTGCTACTATAGATACGGCCTTGGCCTCGCCAATACCTTTAAATTTCATTAATTGTTTTATAGATACCTTACCTAATTCGTTCAGGTTATTATTGGTGGAGGCCAAAATTCTTTTAGAAAGAGCTACTGCCGTTTCATTTTTGGTCCCTGAACCAATTAAAATAGCAATAAGTTCGGCATTAGAAAGAACCGAACGCCCCTTATGCACTAATTTTTCCCTTGGTTTGTCATCGTCAGACCAATTCTTAATAGAAAAAGAAGAAGGTTTTTGTTGCATGGCCTAAAGATAATCAACAAAAAAAAATATTGTAAATTTCATTCATAAAATCCTGACTAAGATACCATGAAATCAATTTTTGATGAATCTACATTTAAAGAAGTTGAAGAACGATTTAACAAACTAAGTCAGGATTCGGAAGGTTTATGGGGTAAAATGAGCGTTGGCCAAATGCTATGGCATTGCCAGATTTTCGTTAAAGACGCGATAAAGAATAAAAAATATACCAAAAAGGGGAATCCAATTTTTAGCTGGTTCTTTAAAAAGTCTATGTACAGCGATAAGCCCTGGCGAAAAAACTTACCGACCGCACGTTTTGCTAAGGCTAAAGAAGAAAAGGAATTTGAGGTTGAACATAAAAAGTTACAGGAACTAATTAAAGAGCTATATAGCCTGCGAGATAGAAAGGACTGGAATGCACATCTAATTTTTGGTGATTTTACCCCCGAGCAATGGGGTAAACTGGAATACAAGCATTTAGATCACCATCTCAGGCAATTTGGGGTCTGACAGGCATGCTTAAAGGAAAGCAATAATTGTTTAACAGCGTTAGTTAATTTCAATCATGTTTACGATCTCTTTCAAATCCAGGCCACCATAGTTTCCGGAACTCATGAATAATATGATACTATTAGTAACATCCTGTTCAAAAAGAAATTCTTTAAAGGCTGCACTATTGGTAAAAATGTTAATGTCTTGTTGTTGAAATGCCTGTCCTATCTGCTCTTTTGTTATTTCGGCTAAACCCTTTATTTTGACTGATTCAGGAATATAAAATACAGCAGATACATCTGCATCTTTTAAAGACCCTCTATATTCCTTTAAAAATTCGGCATTTAGACTGCTATAGGTATGTAGTTCTAAACAAGCAATCAGTTTTCGATCCGGGAATTGTTCTTTTACCGCCTTTGTGGTTGCTGCCACTTTACTCGGTGAATGAGCATAATCTTTGAAGATTATCGTATTATCCCTTTCACCAATCTTTTCCAGGCGTTTTGAAGCGCCTTTAAATGAAGTAATTGCCTCATAAAAGTCTGCCTCATCAATCCCCATGTTTTGACAAATCCACTTTGCGCCGGCCAGGTTATTCAAATTATGATGTCCGAAAATCTCGAGGGGCATTGGACCTTCCCCGGTATTTAAAAAAGTCTTCCCGTTTTCTACAAAAAAATCTGGAGTAGAATAGGGAAGTTTCCGTATTGAATTTGCCGAGTCTTCAACGATACTTTTTACATTTACATCCTCCTCATTATACGTAATACTCCCACCTTTAATTATGCTATCCACAAAAATCCGAAATTGCTCCAGATAATTTTCAAAAGTGGGAAAAACATTGACATGATCCCAGGCTATTCCACTTAACAAGGCAATATTGGGTCTGTACAGGTGAAACTTTGGCCGCCTGTCTATAGGAGAAGAAAGATACTCATCTCCCTCTAAAACTATAAAATCGTTTTCCTCTGTAAGATGCACCATCCGGTCAAATCCCTCCAATTGAGCACCAACCATATAGTCTACCTGCCTTCCATGATAATTCATTACATGAAGGATCATTGATGTAATGGTTGTCTTGCCATGGCTCCCTCCAATAACAACACGAGTTTTGTGTTTAGATTGTTCATAGAGGAATTCTGGATAAGAAAAGATTTTCAGACCAAGCTGTTTGGCTTTTATCAATTCAGGATTATCGGCCTTGGCATGCATTCCAAGGATAACAGCATCCAAAGAAGTATCTATTTTATCTGGAAACCAACCAAACTGTAAAGGGAGGATTCCTTGTTTTGCCAATCTGCTTTTAGAGGGTTCAAATATTACATCATCACTCCCGCTAACAATATATCCTTTCTGATGCAGAGCCAGGGCCAGATTATGCATGGCACTACCTCCAATCGCAATAAAATGTATGCGCATTTACAATAAAATTAGATGCTAAAGATAGGAATTGAAAAGAGCATCTCAAACCTTCTTTAAGCATGTTATTATTTTTATCTTCGTAACGGAACGAAAGCAGCTTAACAAGCCAGTTATCGAAAATATTTGTTAGGGATAATTATGACTATAAAACTCTCAGAAGTTACTTCTCAGGAAATTATGCCTGGTTTTCATGGCAAAATGATACATACAGAAAATATGACTCTAGCTTATTGGGAAGTGGAAGAGGGTGCCACAGTACCAGAGCATTCTCATAAAAATGAACAAATAATGCAGGTTTTAGAAGGCACTTTTGAGTTTACCGTCAATGGACTTACCAAACTCTGTAAACCCGATGATCTTGTAGTTATTCCGCCCTTTGCCACACATAGCGGTAAGGCCTTAACACCATGTAAGTTAATGGATATCTTTAGCCCGGTTAGGGAAGAATATATAGGCGTTTAAAAATATTCGAGTTTATAGATTTTCTAAAAGAAGTTTTATGCAGATTTCATTACAAGGAAAAAGAGCTTTAATTGGTGGCAGCAGCCGTGGCATTGGTAAAGCAATTGCCCAGCAGTTGGCGGAAAGTGGCGCCAGTGTTACGCTTATGGCCAGAAGTGAAGATCAATTAAAATCTATTGCAGCGGGGCTGACTTATAATGAAGGACCCCCTCATAACTATCTGGTTGTAGATTTTACGGATTTTGATAGTTATCAAAAAAAAATCTCTAAATATTTTGAAACACATAAGGTAGACATCCTGGTAAATAATACACAGGGGCCATCTTCGGGCAGCGCATTAGAAAAGGACGTTTCTGACTATCAAGAGGCCTTTGATCTGCTGTTTAAATCTGTTGTATACACTACTCAGCTGGCTTTAAAACACATGATGCAAAATAATTGGGGGCGTATAATTAACGTGGCCTCCATATCTGTAAAGGAACCATTGGGTTATTTGGTACTTTCAAACACTATCCGGGCCGCAGTGGTTACATGGGCAAAATCCCTAGCCAATGAAGTTGCTTCAGATAAAATTACGGTAAACAATATTTTAACGGGGTATTTTGACACGGAGCGGATCACAGATTTAAATAAAAAGAAATCCGAACAAATGGGTATCCCTGTAGATAAAGTCCGCAAGGCCATGGAAGATCAGGTACCTATGAAACGTATAGGGGATCCCAATGAATATGGATATTTGGTTGCTTTTCTTGCTTCGGATAAAGCTTCATATATAACAGGAACGAATATTCCCATAGATGGCGGTTTATTAAAATCACTTTAATAAAACAGACTCAATCATTTAATTAAGGCCAAAAATCTATCCATTTAAAGCAAGAATTTTTTGTTTTTCTTCCTGGGCTCTTTTAAAATCAGTTCGTTTTTTCAAGGCCTTGTTTATCCAAAATAAAGAATTCTGTTTGTTCCCTTTTTTCCGGTACAAAAGTGCCATTCGATAATAAGCCCATTCCATCGGCACACCATCTTTAATAGAATGCTTCTCAATATATCTGGTCATATATTCTATTCCCCTATCTAATTGAATCCCATAATCGCTATATACCTTACCCAGCTGATAATTTAAATGATTTCTTTTAAATTCCGTATGGTCATTCACCAATGCCAATGCCGCAAAATAACTTGTCTTAGCCTTAGCTGGTTCATCGTCATATTCATATACATAACCAAGAGCCAAATAGCTGTCAATAGGTGAAATCTTCATGAGTTCTTTAGCTAATTCATAAGCCTTATTATAGCTTCCACCTACTATTCCCGGTAATGAAACATAAAGATCTATAAGAGCCCAGTGCGCTCCTGGATGATGTGGATCAAGAGCCAGGGTTTTATTAAAGCTCGATTTTATACGCCCTAAAAGAGTGAGTCCAACAAAGGGATTACTGTTTTGGGCTTTTTTTGCTAAAACGCCACCATAATTAAAAAAGTAAGAAGGGTTATCCTCATCTAAGATGGTTAGTTTTTTATAAATCTCAATAGCTTTGTCCCATTCTTCCTGATATGCATAAGTTTCACCCAGCTTATCCATGAGAACAGGATTAGAATACAGGTTGGGTTGTTGTAATAATAATTCACTGGCGTGCTTGTAATTCCCGGCATCCATTGAATATGCTATATCAGTAGAAACTATTTGTGCTCTCAAGCAAACAGAATCCAGTAAAATTAAAAGTAAAATGAAGTGTCTCACACTAAATCTTTTTTCTCATCTATTATGTCGTAAACGAATTTAAATCCTTAAAAATTATAGGAGATTGAAGTTATTAGGCAACTCTTTTGCCAATGCTGTAGTTTTCTCCAAGTCTTGTACAATCTAAGTACGAAGTTAAACTTCGCGAAAGTTCGAAATTTATAATTAGTTTTAAGACATAACAAAAAACCAAATATTATGAATTCAAAAGTCTTTATGGTCCTAAGAATACTTCTTGGGCTGTTTGTCCTGGTTTTCGGACTCAACAAATTTCTAAATTTTATTCCAATGGAAGCACCAACGGGTGATGCCGGAGCCTTTTTTGGAGCACTAATGAGCTCAAAAACACTCGTAATGGTAGCCATTGTTGAAGTTGTGGCCGGCATTGCTTTAATTTTCAACAAATATGGAGCTTTGATGGCATTAATTTTAATGAGTGTATCTGTTAATGCTGTTTTATTCCATGCAACTCTGGACCCTGAAAATATTATGGGTGCACTAGTATTACTAATATTAAATGTAGCTGTGCTTTTTGGTTATAAGGATAAATATGCCCCATTACTGCAGCAATAGCATGTGGTAGGGTAATATCAAGACGGAAGTCTTTCATTTTGAAAAACTTCCGTTTTTTATATACTAATCCGGTTCTTAAAAATATAGGATTGTCTGCCTGAATATTCTACTTCAGCACCATTTATTTGTTAAGATAATTTTAGCCTATTTTTTTTTGCCCTTCTTTACGACCGGTGGATACTTTGAAAA
>CBDTVT010000092.1:0-11447 GCA_965364275.1 uncultured Eudoraea sp.
GCCTCATATGAGGCCGATTTGAATTTTTATGATATATGGAATAGCCTTTATTGGAAAGAATAACAATCCTGAAGTTATGAACAATTGTTTATAAAAGAAGTTCATAAACTGTTGATTTTAAATTTCTTATAAAATTTGATTATTGCTCAAAAATAATGTATATTTATTTTATGGTTTAAGGGATGTACCTGTCTAGGGTAAATCAATAAAACCATTATAGAGTTGACGTTCTGTATATTATTGTTTAGTCTTAAAATTAAAGTAGGGTAATTTATTACCAGATTTTAACAAGAGATGAGCGTAACGAAGGAGAGCTGTAGTTTTCCAGAAGTATGTGGGTTTATTTACGTTAAATTTATAGCTTAGGTTGTATATTTAAGATAAGTGAATTAAAACGATGAGAAGAAGCCTTCATGTGTTGCTTGGTTGAAAAATTAAGAACAAAGAAAGTTTCAAACGTTGATTTAGTTAGTCAAATGCAATCAATGGTTGCCGTACTGTACTCCGGTACAGAACAAAAAGTTTGCTAACTATTTCTAAAAAGCCATGTCAATGTACTTGTACAATGATATGGCTTTTGTCTTTTATTATTTTCCCCTTACCTTTCTTACACTTGATAAGCTACATTAACTTAAACTAAAGTTTAAAAAACCGTGGTTTTATGATCTCTTAAAATTGTATATTTGCTGCGCTTTAAACAAATTCACTTTAATTTATGCCCAGAATAATATACACTAAAACCGACGAGGCACCGGCTTTGGCAACTCAATCATTTTTACCCATAATAAAGGCATTCACTAAAACGGCTGGTGTAGCCATTGAAGTAAAGGACATCTCCCTGGCGAGTAGGATTTTGGCAACTTTTCCAGATTTTTTGAGGGAGAACCAACAAACCCCTGATGATTTGACTGAATTGGGTAACTTGGCAAAAAACCCGGAAGCAAATATTATTAAACTACCAAATATTAGTGCATCCATTCCTCAGTTAAAAGAGGCAATTGAAGAGCTTCAAAATAAAGGATACAAATTACCAGAATATCCGGATGAGCCCAAAACTGAAAAGGATTTTGAAATTAAATCCAGATATGACCGTATCAAAGGTAGTGCTGTAAATCCTATACTGCGAGAAGGCAATTCTGATAGGAGAGCTCCAGTACCCATAAAGAATTATGCGAAGAAAAATCCACATTCAATGGGTGCCTGGGATTCCGATTCAAATACACATGTTGCCACCATGGAGCATGGTGATTTTAAATCCAATGAAAAATCACTAACTATTGAAAAAGCCACTGATGTTAATATAGTTTTATCGGCTATTGACGGTTCAGTAAACACTTTAAAAGAAAAAATATCTTTGTTGAAAGGTGAGATCATTGACGCAACAGTATTGAGTAAAACAGCACTACTTAATTTCCTAAAAGAACAGCTGGTAGATGCAAAGGAAAAAGAAGTCCTATTCTCAGTTCATCTGAAGGCAACTATGATGAAAGTTTCAGACCCTATTATTTTTGGTCATGTAATGGAGGTCTATTTTGCCGAAGTATTTAATAAGTATGCAGGACTTTTTGAGGAAATTGGCATCAATTCTAATGATGGTCTCGAAATGTTATTCGAAAAATTAAAAAGCCTTCCCGAGAATAAAAGAAAAGAAATCGAGGAGGATATAATGAAAGTCCTGCAAGATGGTCCTGATCTTGCTATGGTTAATTCCGAAAAAGGAATTACTAACCTCCATGTACCAAGTGACATCATTATTGATGCATCTATGCCCGCTATGATCCGTACTTCGGGTCAAATGTGGAATACGCAAGGAAAGCTCCAGGACACTAAAGCCATAATCCCTGACAGTAGCTACGCAGGGGTTTATAAAGCTACCATAGATTTTTGTAAAAAGAACGGAGCTTTTGATCCCCGGACCATGGGAACTGTGCCTAATGTTGGCCTTATGGCTCAGAAAGCAGAAGAATATGGCTCTCATGACAAAACCTTCGAAATACAAAAGGATGGTTTTGTAAGCATTATTGATAACCTCACCGGAGAAGAGCTTCTAAAACACAAAGTTGAAACAGGTGATATATGGAGAATGTGTCAGGTTAAAGATGCCCCAATTCAGGATTGGGTAAAACTTGCTGTATCCAGGGCAAGAACTTCTGATACCCCGGCTGTATTCTGGCTGGATAAGGAGCGTGCTCATGATGCAGAGCTGATTAAAAAAGTAAATAAATATCTTCCTGAAAATGACACTTCAGGATTGGATATCAGAATATTATCGCCCGTAGAAGCTACAAATTTTACACTAAATCGGATTATAGAGAGTAAAGATACCATCTCGGTATCGGGGAATGTATTGAGAGACTATTTAACTGACCTGTTTCCTATCCTCGAAGTTGGAACCAGTGCAAAAATGCTTTCTATTGTGCCCTTAATGAATGGTGGTGGATTGTTTGAAACAGGAGCCGGGGGTTCTGCACCTAAACATGTGGAGCAATTCCTTGAAGAAGGTCATCTGAGATGGGATTCATTAGGGGAATTTTTAGCACTTAGCGTATCTCTCGACTTTTATGGAAATAAAAATAATAATATCAAAGCTTTAGTTTTGGCTAAAGCACTAGATAAAGCCACTGAAGAATTTTTGGATAACGATAAATCGCCATCAAGAATAGTAGGTGAATTGGATACCAGAGGAAGTCATTTTTATTTAGGCCTGTATTGGGCCAGGGCTCTTTCTGATCAGGAAGAAGATAGTGAACTTAAAAATACTTTTACAAAACTTGGTAACTCACTTGAAAAAAATTGCCAAAAAATTGTGGAAGAATTGATTGATGCCCAAGGAACTCCACAGGATATTGGAGGTTATTATAAACCGGATCCCATGCTTATAAGAAATGCCATGAGACCAAGTAAAACCTTAAATTCATTATTAGAACAAATATGATTATAATTCAATAATAAAATTAAAGACCTCAACAAATTCCGTTGGGGTCTCTTTGTTTTAAAATACTGTTAACAATGATTTGATTTTAATCTTTATACATATTTTTGAAGAAAATTGCTTTAATGTACCAACCCTTACGACTATTCGTAATTACCATCTTTTTTCTTTCCTCAATTTGTCTCTTTTCACAACAAAGGTTTACCATAAGCGGAACAATTACAGAAGCCTCGAGCAATGAAACTTTAATTGGAGTTACTTTACTGGTCCCTGAAATAAATACCGGTGTTACGACAAATGATTACGGTTTTTACTCATTAACCCTTCCTGAAGGAGATTATCAAATTAGACTGAGTTATTTAGGATATCAAGACATAGTACAAACCATATCACTTAATCAGGATCTCAGATTAAATTTTGGAATGTTTGAAGAGGTTGAGCAATTAGATGAAGTTGTGGTAACCGAAGATGTAGAAAAAATTAATATTCGCAAGCCTCAAATGAGTGTGAATACGCTCTCTGTACAAACTATTAAAAAAATTCCAGTTATTTTGGGTGAGGCAGATGTAATAAAATCTCTCCTTCTTTTACCAGGGGTTACCAGTGCCGGTGAGGCGTCTTCAGGTTTTAATGTCCGTGGTGGTGCAGTAGATCAGAACTTAATACTACTGGACGAAGCCACGATTTTTAACTCTTCCCATTTGTTTGGCTTTTTCTCCGTCTTTAATCCGGATGCTATAAAGGACGTAAAACTGTTTAAAGGTGGTATTCCGGCCAGATATGGAGGACGTGTTTCTTCTGTCCTTGAAATATTTCAAAAAGAGGGCAATAGTAATAAGTTTCATATGACCGGGGGCATAGGCGCGGTAGCCAGCAGATTACTGGCAGAAGGACCAATCGTAAAAGACAAGGCCGCCTTTTTAATTGGTGGCAGAGCCTCTTACGCACATCTGTTTCTTCCTATCTTCGATATTCCTAATAAAGCTTATTTCTATGATCTTAATGCGAAACTAAATTATAAAATAAATGAAAGGAACAATATTTACCTTTCAGGTTATTTTGGGCGAGATGTTTTTAGCATTTCAGATAGTTTTGAAAACACCTATGGTAATGGCGTAGTTAACTTTCGCTGGAATCATCTTTTCTCCAATAAATTATTTTCCAACCTCTCTCTAATTTATTCGGATTATTATTATGGTTTAGAGCTAGATTTTGTTGGGTTTAAATGGAATTCCGGTATTCAGAATTTTAATGTCAAGTATGACCTTAAACACTATCTGAACCAAAAACTACGACTCAATTACGGAATAAATAATATCTACTACAAATTTAACCCGGGGAAAATCGTCCCAAACAGCCCCGAATCCGGAATTGTGGAAGAACAACTTATTGAAAAATATGCCAATGAATTTGCGGCATATATAGATGTAGAACATAATGTGACCGAGGACTTAAGTTTGGAATATGGTTTAAGGTTTAGTTATTTTATGAGACTGGGGCAGGAAGAATTAAACGTTTATGAAAATAATAATCCTGTAATTTTTGACCCCTTTCTACTTATCTATAAGGAAGCAGAACCAATTGGAACCATAAATCCCGACAGAGGGGAAACTTTAGCTTCATTCGCAAATTTGGAACCACGGATTTCATTGGCTTATACCTTAAACCAGAATAATTCGTTTAAAGCCAGCTATACAAGATTAGCGCAATACCTTCACTTATTATCTAATACCAGCTCACCCACGCCTCTGGATGTCTGGACACCTAGTGGTCCTTTTATTAAACCCCAGCTGCTAGATCAATATGCACTTGGGTATTTCAGAAACATAAAAAACGGTGATTATTCCTTTGAGACAGAAGTCTTCTATAAAGACATACAGAATAGAATAGATTATATAGACGGGGCGAACTTAATTGCCAATAATGCTATTGAGCAGGTAATTTTAAACGGTAAAGCCCGGGCATATGGCCTTGAATTGTTGTTTAGGAAAAATCAGGGGAAGTTTCAGGGTTGGCTTGCATATACCTTATCGAGGTCAGAACAAAGGACTCCGGGAAGAGCTCCTGTTGAAGACAATGGCAGATCTAATATGGAAACAGGCATTAATCTGGGTCAATGGTATAACACTCCATATGATAAAACACATGATTTTTCTGTGTTCGGAAGTTACACACTCAATAAGAAATGGACTTTTAATAGCAATTTTATTTATCAAACCGGACAGCCTACCAATTACCCTATAGGGCAGTTTGAGTTTCAGGGAATTGTTGTTCCTTATTACGGATTACGCAACCAGGAACGTTTGCCGGACTACAACAGACTTGATATATCTGCTACGATGACACCAAAGAAAAATGAAGGGAGAAACTGGAAGTCCGAATGGGTTTTCAGTATTTACAATGTATATAATCGGATGAACGCGGCATCTATTAATTTCAGGGAAAATCAGGATACCGGTGTCAATGAAGCTGTGCGTACTTCTATTTTTGGCATTGTACCCTCAGTAACCTATAATTTTAAATTTTAATCTGTACTATGAAAAAATTTATCTACCTCCTGGCAGTTTTAGTACTAAACGTTGCCTGTGAAGATGTTATTGACGTGGAAATTCCCACGGAGGAACCAAGACTGGTAGTAGATGCCTTGATACGGGTCAATATAGATGAACAATTTATTCCTGTGGAGGTTAAATTATCTTTAAGCAGCGATTTTTTTAATAATAATACGCCAACCTCGGCAGAAAGTGTGTTGATCCAATATGATGAGTATGAAGATGGAGTAATCATTGATACGCGTTTTTCCAGTTTAGCCGAGTTAGAGCCCGGATCGGGAATATACACGCCTGATCCTGACTTTTCATCAGATCAAAGAATACCTACAAGCATCTTGGATAGGAATTATGTTTTTAACCTATTAATCAGACATGAGGGTAGGCTATATCTAGCAACAACAGAATATGTGCCATCAGTTCCAATAGATTCTGTAATTCAAGGAGATGGAACACTTTTCAATGATGATGAAACAGAAATAACAGTAACGTTTACCGATGATTCTGACAGGGATAGTTTTTATCTTTTCGATTTTAGTTTTAGCGAATTCCTGGTCACAGAAGATAAATTTTACAAAGGACAGCAATTTAGTTTTTCGTACTTCTATGACCAAATTTTTGAACCTAATACTGAAATAGAGATTGGACTAATGGGGGCGGATCAGACATTTTTTAACTATATGGATCTCCTGATTGAGCAAACCACTAATGATGCCGGGATTTTTTCCACCCCGGTGGCTACCGTTCGGGGGAATGTGTTTGATATAACGGATATTGATAATATAGATTTATTTGATAATGTTGATCAACCCGATGTATTTCCATTGGGGTATTTTGCAATTGTTCAGGAATATAAGGATACCCTGGTTATCCAGTAAGGTAATTATGCCTGAATTATAATAGTGAGCTATCCCTCTTATAGTACTCCTTATCTTTTTATGTGATTCGTAAGAAACTTTGTAATGGCTAGTTCAATTAAACTGGATGCGTTATCGATACTATAGGAAAGTGACTTGGAAGGATCTCGTATTTCTATGACCACAACATTACCTATCTCATTTAAGTGTTTTGCATTTACTTCTGAAACTCCGCAAACCACAATGACCGGAATATTGTAATTTTTACCCAGTTGCCATACTCCGTTTATTAATTTCCCTCTTAAGGTCTGTTCGTCAATTTTACCTTCCCCGGTAATAATGAAATCTATTGAATTGGATTCTAAAATCTTATCCACTCGAGCCAGTTTGAATATGAAATCAGTACCGCTTATGAACTCCGCATTTAAAAACGTCTTTAAACCATAGGCCGTACCACCGGCAGCTCCGGATCCGGGTAAATCAGCATGGTCCTTTCCCATTTGTTTTTTAACAACCGTATGCAAGTGTTTCAGCCCTTTATCCAAGAATTCAATATCTTCCTTATTCCCCCCTTTCTGAGCCGAATAAACGCATGCTGCCCCCGCCGGTCCAAATAATGGATTGTCTACATCGTTAACGGCATAAATCTCTATATTTTCATAATCTTTCAGGGATACAGAAGGCTCAATAGAATAAATCTTAGATAAATTTCCTCCTATTGGTTGTAGTAAGTTCCCAAATTCATCCAGGAATGAAAAACCCAGCGCCGCGGCTATTCCCAAACCCGCGTCGTTCGTTGCACTACCTCCCAAACCGATATATATCTTTTTGGCCCCTTTTAGAACTGCTTCTTTTATTTGAATCCCAGTACCCTTTGTGGAGGTTTGCAAAGGGTCTCGTTCCTCATTTTTCAATAATTCCAGTCCCGAGGCTTTAGCAAGTTCTATATATGCCTCTCCTGTTTGTTGGTTTAATAAATATTCGGTATTTATTTTTCTTCCTAAAGGGTCAGAGGCATTAACCTTAATAGTTTCTAATTGCATATAATGGTTTACTGATTCAAGAAAACCATCTCCACCATCGGAAGCAGTAACGCTGTGCATCTCCGCTTTGGGGAAAATAGAAGACACTCCCCTCTCAATTGCGTCTATCACCTGATTCGCACTAAGAGATCCCTTAAATTTATCGGGAACTATTAGAAAATTCATATATTTTATTTAATCAAGATTCAAATAATTCCAATGGAAAATCTAATCGTAATTTTGGTTTCTTCATGAAACGTAGGTGTCTATTTATTCAACCCCATTTGTATAAATATAGCGCAATATTCTTATTTTTAACCAGAATATCATGATATAGGCAAAATATGAAAACGAACAAAGAATTAATTATTAAGGGAATAAAATACCTTGCCTATACACTTGTACTTATGTTTACTGCACCTGTTGTATTGTATCAGGCATTCAAAAATACCGAGCATTCATTTTACCTCCCTGTACTAGTCGTTGGTTTCATACTGGCCATTGGCGCCATAGCTATGGGTTTTTATAGTATTAAGGTACTGATGGAAGGTATTTTTACCAGCAATAAATAATTTATCAATAAAATAATAGGGGTTTTAAATCCAATGAAAATCATTTAGGGATATTTTGCCTTCATATTGCTAAGATGCTATCTTTGCAAACTTAAATCCTCATACCAGCATATGATTAAAATAACACTCCCAGACGGGTCAGTTAAAGAGTATGAAAAAGGCACTACTCCTTTAGATGTTGCTAAAAGCATTAGTGAAGGTTTAGCCAGGAATGTCATTTCCGCAAAATTCAATGATACAGTGGTGGAAACGATTTCAGCATTGAATGAAGATGGGAAACTTGTCCTTTATACCTGGAGCAATACAGAAGGTAAAAAAGCATTTTGGCACTCTTCCTCGCATATAATAGCCCAGGCCTTGGAGGAGTTATACCCGGGAATCAAACTTACTATTGGTCCGGCTATTGAAAACGGGTTTTATTACGATGTCGATTTTGGGGAGCAATCAATTTCTGAAAAAGATTTTCCTGCTATTGAACAAAAAGCTTTGGAAATTGCCCGTGGAAAACACAACTTTAAAATGCGTTCAGTTTCAAAGAAGGATGCATTACAATTTTATAAAGACCAGAACAATGAATATAAGGTAGAGCTAATTGAAAATCTTGAGGATGGCAGCATTACATTTTGTGATCATGATACCTTTACCGATTTATGCAGGGGTGGTCATATCCCAAATACGGGCATCGTAAAGGCGATTAAAATAATGAATGTTGCAGGAGCCTATTGGCGGGGCGATGAGAATAAAACGCAACTCACACGTGTTTACGGCATTTCCTTTCCCAAACAAAAAGAACTGACAGAATACCTGGAATTACTTGAAGAAGCCAAGAAAAGAGATCATAGGAAGTTAGGTAAAGAATTGGAATTATTTACTTTTTCTAAAAAAGTGGGACAAGGTCTGCCGCTATGGCTTCCCAAGGGTGCTGCTTTGCGAGAACGTCTTGAAAACTTCCTTAAGAAAGCTCAAAAAAAGGCTGGTTACGAAATGGTAATTACTCCGCATATTGGGCAAAAAGAATTATATGTCACTTCCGGACATTATGACAAATATGGAGAAGACAGTTTTCAACCTATTCATACCCCTAAGGAAGATGAGGAATTTTTATTGAAACCAATGAATTGTCCCCACCACTGCGAAATATTTAATTCTAAACCGTTGAGCTATAGGGAACTCCCAAAACGTTTTGCTGAATTTGGCACGGTTTATCGTTACGAACAAAGTGGCGAACTTCACGGACTCACACGGGTAAGGGGTTTTACACAAGATGATGCACATATATTTTGTACACCGGATCAGTTACATCAGGAATTTATTGATGTAATTGACCTTTCACTCTATGTTTTAGGCTCATTAGGCTTTGAAAATTTTACCGCTCAGGTATCTCTAAGAGATCCGGAAAAGCCGGAAAAATATATTGGTTCTATAGAAAACTGGGACAAAGCAGAAAAGGCAATCATTAACGCCGCTGAAGAAAAAAATTTGAATTTCGTAATTGAAAAAGGTGAAGCTGCGTTTTACGGTCCTAAATTAGATTTCATGGTCAAAGATGCCCTTGGAAGGAACTGGCAATTGGGTACAATTCAAGTGGATTACAATCTTCCAGAGCGCTTTGAACTTACCTATAAAGGCAGTGACAATGAGGAACACAGACCGGTTATGATTCATAGGGCGCCTTTTGGCAGCATGGAACGATTTGTAGCCTTGTTACTCGAACATACCGGAGGAAATTTCCCATTATGGCTCACACCGGATCAGGCTATTATTCTGCCGGTAAGTGAGAAACATGAAAAATATGCGGAAAAAGTTTTAAATTCATTGGAAAATGACGAAATTCGCGCGCTCCTTGATGTTAGGAACGAGACAGTTGGGAAGAAAATACGTGAGGCAGAAATGAATAAAATACCATTTATGCTTATCGTAGGTGAAAATGAAGAGGCACAAAATACAATTTCGGTCCGTAGACACGGGGGTGAAGACTTAGGAATGCTTAGTCTAAATGAATTTGTTAACTTGGTCGAAAAGGAAATAAGTAGTACATTAAAGTCGTTTTAAGAATAATAACGTTTAATTAAATATATCAGCCATAGCAATACGAAGAAGATTTAGGCCCCAACCTCGGAGGGAAAACAAGAATCCTCACAATATCAATGAAAAAATTACATCACCAAGTGTTCGCTTGGTAGGTGATAACGTTGAAGTGGGAGTATTTCCCATTGCTAAAGCAATTGAGCTTTCAGAAGAACAAGGTCTGGATTTGGTAGAAATTTCACCTAAAGCTGATCCGCCGGTATGCAAGATTATAGATTACAAGAAATTCCTTTACGAGCAGAAAAAGCGAGAAAAGGTAATGAAGGCTAAGGCTACCAAAGTAATCGTAAAAGAAATTAGATTTGGGCCCAATACGGATGATCACGATTATGAATTTAAAAAGAAACATGCCGAAAAGTTTCTTAAGGACGGAGCTAAATTAAAGGCCTATGTTTTTTTTAAAGGAAGATCTATAGTTTATAAGGATAAGGGAGAAATACTCCTATTGAAACTAGCACAGGAATTGGAAGAATTTGGCAAGGTTGAGCAGATGCCAAGACTTGAAGGAAAGCGAATGACAATGTTCATTGCTCCCAAGACGAAAAAATAAAAAAGAAAAGAAGCGAGATTAATAAACAAATAGGAAGAAAATGCCTAAGATGAAAACAAAATCCAGTGCCAAAAAGCGATTTAAGCTTACGGGCTCTGGTAAAATCAAAAGAAAGCACGCTTTTAAGAGTCACATTTTGACAAAGAAATCTAAAAAGCGCAAGCTTAAGCTAACGCATTCGACATTAGTACATGACGCTGATGTTGCGAATATTAAGGGGCAATTAGGTTTAAAATAAATTGTCCTTTAGGTAATCAATATTAACCGTGGAGTTGGGCTTATAAAAGTGTTTTTAGAATAATTCTTTGAACCGCCTACTACAAAAAAAAATGTAAAAAAATGCCAAGATCAGTAAATTCAGTCGCTTCCAGAGCCAGAAGAAAAAAGGTGATGAAGCAAGCCAAAGGTTACTTTGGAAGACGTAAAAACGTCTGGACAGTAGCCAAAAATGCGGTGGAAAAAGCAATGGTATACGCTTATAGAGACCGTAGAAATAAGAAAAGAAATTTCCGTGCACTATGGATCACTCGTATCAATGCAGGTGCAAGATTACATGGAATGTCTTATTCGCAATTTATGGGTAAAGTAAAAGCCAATAAAATAGAACTTAATAGAAAAGTCCTTGCAGATTTGGCAATGAACCACCCAGATGCCTTTAAAGCCATTGTGGATAAGGTAAAATAGTAAAAAGAATTCTCGCTCTAAAGCCCTGACTAAAACCGTCAGGGCTTTTTTTATACTCTTTACAAAAAGTTAACTGCCAAAACAGCTTAGGATCAAACTACGACCTGAAGCACTATTTCTGTGTTCGCATAAATATATCCCTTGCCAAATGCCCAGATTTAACTGTCCTCTGCTAATCGGAATTTGAATAGAT
>CBDTVT010000093.1:0-11397 GCA_965364275.1 uncultured Eudoraea sp.
GCACTGTCTATGATTTTAGCTATGTTCCAAAACCCAATTTTGGTTCTAAAAACCCTAAACATAAAGGAAAAAAATGCTTTGGCAAGGATCTCTCTGCACGGCCCAGAATGAGCGAAGTATCTTTACAATGGTTAATTGATGCATATAATAATACCACGGATAAAAAATTAGTCTTTAACCGCAGCGGGTTTACAAAACACGCCGGTACGGAAAAACTTCAGCAACAAATTGAAGCAGGGCTAAGCGAAAAAGAGATAAAAAACAGCTGGCAGGGCGACCTGGATAAGTTCAGAAAAATACGCAGCAAATATCTCCTTTACAAATAATATCTACTTATCTGCCGGCATAGTGGTTGGCCTTCTGTACTTATGAAAAGGCTGCTTTAGCAGGCCGGTTACACTTCCATTTTCCTTTTTGTCAGGAAAAGTATCCACACCATACACAATATGGCCGCGGTCTAGTTTCATGAAAGTCCCGAAGATATGATCCCAAACAGAGAAAATATTTCCATAATTTGAATCTGTATAAGGTAACCTATAATGATGATGCACCTTGTGCATATCAGGAGAAACAATCACCCAACTCAGAATATCGTCCACTTTTTTTGGCAAGCGGATATTAGCATGGCTAAATTGAGTAGCGACAAGAGACAAAGATTGATAGAGCATTACTATACCTATGGGCGTACCTACTATAAATACTCCCATTAATGTGAATGTAAAACGGATAAGACTCTCTAGTGGGTGATGTCTGTTGGCCGTGGTTGTATCTACCTCATGATCTGTATGATGAACCAAATGAATCATCCATAAGGGTTTTACCTTATGTTCAACATAATGTACCAAATAGGCTCCAACAAAATCGAGAAGTAAAACGCCTAAAATGGCATAGAGCCATAGAGGAATTTCAGGTAACCAATTTATAATACCGAATTTATTTGCCGTGACCCAATCGCTGGATTTCAATAGTACAAAAGCCAGCGCAAAATTGATAACAATTGTGGTAAGTGTAAAGAAGAAATTAGGCAGGGCATGCCTCCATTTCTTATACTTGAAATTAAAAAGCGGCAATGCACCTTCAAGAAGCCAAAAAAAGGTTATTCCTACTACCAGAATAAGGCTCCTGTGCGAAGACGGTATGTTTTCAAAATAGTTTAATATAACCTCCATAAATGTAAAGTTACTTATTTTCAGATTACTAATTTTCGGGAAAGCAGTCTTGTAAAACGGAATATTTTGGCATTTGCCTAGGTCTTAATTCTCCGTTTCATGTCTTCAACAATGTTATAAGCAGCAGGACATATGGCTATATTCTTAAGTGTAAGATTTGTAATCTGTTGAAATTTTTTGCGATCGGTATGGGGAAACTCCTGACAGGCTTTGGGTCTGACATCATATATTGAACAATAATTATCATCTCCAAGAAAAGCACAAGGAACTTGCTTAAGCACAAAATCATTGTCTTCATCAATTCTTAAATAAGTATCTATGAATTTTTGTGGTTTTTGCTTAAGACTTTTGGATATTCGAACAATATCTGCATTTGTAAAAAGTGGTCCGGTAGTCTTACAACAATTAGCACAATCCAGGCAATTTGTTTTTTTAAACTCTGCCTGATGTAATTCCTGCATGATATAGTCCAAATTGCGCGGAGGCTTCTTTTTGAGCTTCGAAAAGAACCTTTTGTTTTCCGTATGCTTTTCTTTTGCCCTTAAGGGTAAGTTTTTAAGTTGTTCTTTCATCCGGATCTATAAATTCAATTTATTTAATAGTTGGCTGTTTTTACTTTCCATTCAAAAAGTTCACTTTTGCAGGTAAAATTACTAATTAAATGACCAGGGATATTTTTGGCATGGCTCTGATTGATTTTCAAAATGGAAAATATTCTGAAGATATTACAACTTACTCCTCGCTGGATGAGAAAGACATAATTCCTCTGCCCTATTTATTCCGGGATTATGATGCTATGCCTTTAATAGAACAAAAAGCTTTAGATCTCTGCCGGGGAACCGTATTGGATGTGGGATGTGGATCCGGCAGCCACAGTCTCTATTTACAAAATAAAGGTATTGAAGTTACAGGTCTTGATGAATCTGAAGGGGCTGTATTCACAGCTAAGTCAAGGGGCGTAAACAATGTAATACATTCAAATATCTACGATTACTCTGGTATGAAATTTGATACTATTTTGCTATTAATGAATGGGATAGGTATAGCAGGACAGTTAAATGGGTTACCGCGTTTATTAAGTCATTTAGAAGGATTGTTGAACCCCGGAGGGCAGATATTGCTAGATTCCAGTGATATAATTTATATGTTTGAAGTAGATGATGATGGTGGTTACTGGATCCCGAATAATGGGAAATATTATGGTGAAGTAGAATTTACAATAGAGTATAAAGGATTAAAAAGCGCTCCTTTTAATTGGTTGTATATAGACTATAAAAGCCTTAAACAGGTTGCTGAGCAGCAAAATTTAAACTGTGAGCTTGTTTGCGAAGGAACCAATTACAACTATTTAGGCACGCTTAGTGCACAGCCATAATAGAAACCTGAAATTCACGTTGTATTTTATATGTAAATTTGTCCTGAAGGAAAATTAAAGATGCTATGAAAAAAATTCGAATACTAATTATATTACTCACCATTGGTTTATTCTTAAATTGTTCAAAAGACAGTGATGATTCGCCAAATGGCATTGACAAATCTGCCAATTTACTGGCGACCGGAGCTTCTGCCAATGATATCCTCTCCAATATCAAGTTCACAACTTTGTTAATAGAAGCCGCCTATGTTGATGGTTTCAGGCCTACGGCGGAGACCATGAATAATTTTGAAACCTATCTTGGAGAGAGAACCTTTAAGGACAACATTCAAGTGGTATACCGGCAATTGCCCTCTCCTAATGAAGAAACTCTAACATTACAGGAGATAGCCGATCTTGAAAGCGAAAACAGGACAGAATATAATAATGGAGAAACACTTGCCATTTATATTTATTTTGCTGATGCACCATCAGATTCAGATGATGAAGACGAAGGTATTGTAACTCTTGGAGCAGTATATAGAAACACATCAATGGTCATCCATGAAGGCGTGGTGCGCCAGCTCGCAAATCAGAGTTCACTGATTACAGTTATTGATGTGGAAACGTCTACCCTTAACCATGAATTTGGACATCTTTTTGGTTTGGTTGATCTTGGATCTGAAATGGTGAATAATCATGAGGATCCAGATTTTGAAAATCATTGTGATGTAGCCGGATGCCTTATGCGGGGTGAATTACAATTTGGCGGAGGTATGATGGGTATTTTGGAAAAAAGTAAAATCTCCAAAGGTGTAGCGGTTCCCGCTTTGGATGCTGAGTGTATTCTTGATCTTCAAAATAACGGAGGAAGATAATTCACTTCTCTTTATAGGCGTTTGCCTAATTCCTTAGCATTTACTAACCCGGCTAATGCAGGTTATCGATAGCATAGAGGCTAAAACTTAAGGAATATTCAGATATTTATGGGTTTGTAAGGATACTTTCCATTTCGGATTTTTCATTACATAATCTACAATCATAGGAGTTACCTTATCCCTCACACTCCACTCTGGTTGCAAATACAAAATACAGGTTTTGCCAACTTTTTTAGCCTGTTCTTCTGCAAAAACCAGATCATTCCTGTTATAGACAATTACTTTTAACTCGTGAGCCCGTTCGTAAATAGGATCTACAGGCAGTTTGTTTTTTTTAGGAGACAAACATATCCAGTCCCATTTACCCGATAAGGGGTAGGCCCCTGAGGTTTCTATGTGTGTATTGAGTTCTTTATTTTTTAAGGCTTCCGTTAAAGGTCCCATATCCCACATTAATGGTTCCCCCCCGGTTACAACTATGGTATCTGAATAGTTGGCAGCATGCTCCACAATACTCTCAATAACGGTTGGTGGATGGGTTTCGGCATTCCAGCTTTCTTTTACATCGCACCAATGACACCCAACATCACAACCTCCAACCCTGATAAAATAGGCAGCCGTACCTTTGTGAAAACCCTCTCCCTGAATAGTATAGAATTCCTCCATGAGGGGGAGCATTAGCCCTGCGTTTACCAATTCTAAAACCTCCTTTTTAATCATCCCGCAAAGATAACATATAGAAGACGGTATTTTGAATGTAATTTCCGGAAATAAATGAGAAATTGATTAGCTGGTGCTATAAGCGTACTTTTCTCTTGTACAGTCTAGAAGGTTCATTATTTCTTTAATAAATTCAATTTTTAACGGCTATTACATCTATCTCGACCTTCGCATTTCTGGCCAGGCCACTGGCAGCAAAAGTTGTTCGCGCAGGTTTCTTTGTAAAATACTTGGAATAAACTTCATTAAAAGCTGAGAAGTCATCTATAGTACTCAATATCACCGTGCATTTCACAACATTGCTTAAAGTTAGTCCGTGATGCTCTAATACTGCCTGTATGTTCTTAATTGCCTGTTCCGTTTCCGTTTTAATTCCGGGTACTACCATAGTTCGGGTAGTATGATCCATTCCTATTTGACCGGCAAGGAAAAAAAGATTTCCCGCTTCTACTGCATCGCTATATGGTGCACTCCGTTTCTTTTCTTCATGTGATTCGTGAAAAGTAATACCTGAATCTTCCTGCGAACTCACCGCAGAACAACAAACTAATGAGAGAATAGTAAATAATTGTAAATAATTTTTCATTCGATTTTGGTTTTATTGTTGGTTAAAATTACCCTATTTTTATCAAAAATAGACCAAATGAGTACCAAAGAAGAATTCTTTGCACATATAGAAAAAGGGTATACAACTAAGGGTGATTTTATAACAATGGGTGCGGCAATGTTAGAAGGAGAAACCGTTACAGGGGCTTATGTGAAAGTTCCCTTAAAGACCCTCAACAGACATGGACTAATAGCCGGTGCCACCGGAACAGGTAAAACCAAAACACTACAAGTAATTGCGGAAAACCTGTCTGATAAAGGAATACCGGTACTTTTAATGGATTTAAAAGGTGACCTCAGCGGGATAGCCCAACCCAGCCCCGGACATCCTAAAATAGATGAAAGGCATGAGAAGATTGGATTCCCTTTTGAACCCAAAAGCTTTCCGGTTGAAATTCTTTCCCTTTCAGATCAAGATGGTGTAAAACTCCGTGCGACTGTTTCCGAATTTGGACCCATTTTACTTTCCCGTATCCTGGATTTATCTGAAACACAGGAAGGAATTGTAGCCGTTATTTTTAAATATTGTGATGACAACAAACTTCCTTTATTAGATCTGAAGGACTTCAAAAAGGTTTTGCAATATGCTACGGGAACTGGTAAAAAAGAGTTTGCAAAGGAATATGGGAGAATTTCAACAAGCTCAACAGGAACTATTCTAAGGAAAATTATAGAATTGGAACAACAGGGAGCCGATTTGTTTTTTGGCGAGAAATCCTTTGATGTGGAAGACCTTACACGTATTGATGAAAATGGAAGAGGTTATATAAATATTGTTCGTTTAACGGATATACAAGACAGACCCAAATTATTCAGCACATTTATGCTGAGTTTATTGGCGGAAATATATTCCACATTCCCCGAGCAGGGAGACACTGACAGACCCGAGCTGATTTTCTTTATAGACGAGGCTCATTTAATTTTTAAAGAAGCTTCTGATGCCTTATTGGACCAGATAGAAAGTATCGTAAAACTAATTCGTTCTAAAGGTATTGGGCTTTATTTTGTAACACAGAATCCAACAGATGTGCCCAATGCAGTGCTCGCGCAATTAGGTCTGAAAGTACAACATGCACTGAGAGCCTTTACCGCAAGAGATCGCAAGGCCATTAAGCTAACCGCGGAAAACTATCCTATCTCAGAGTATTATGATACCAAGGAGGTACTAACTTCCTTAGGCATCGGGGAGGCACTTATCACCGTATTAGACGAAAAAGGAAGACCAACCCCACTTGCTGCTACAATGTTGCGTGCGCCAATGAGCCGTATGGATGTTTTATCTGATAGCGAATTAGATTCCGTAATTAATAATTCAAAACTGGTAAGGAAATACAATGATATTATTGATAGGGAAAGTGCCTACGAGATCTTAAATGAAAAAATAGAAAGGGCTGAAATAGAAGCTGAGAAAGAGGCAGAAAAAGAAAAGAAAGTTCAAACCCGAAGAACATCTACAAGAAGAACTACAACACGGAGAAGTACACGTCAAAATCCGATTATAAAAGTTTTAACCAGTGCAACCTTTATACGGGGTGTATTGGGGGTATTAAAAAAAGTGATACGATAACAGAATATGAAAAACATTCAATTTATATCCCTTTTAGTAGTTGCATTTATCTTAACACAATGTAAAAAGGAGAGAGATCCCAACTTTTTGATTAATAATTCACAAGTTGGAAAACTAATGCGAACCAGTCCTGTAAGTGAACTGGAAAGTATTTATAGCAATGATTCAATAGTTAAGGATACTTCGCCACCCACCTTGGTATCTAATTCTAATACTGTAAAAGTCTATGAAAAAGGGGGACTGCAATTGCTGACTTTAACCCCAAACGGGGATAGTATTCCAAAAATTGGGATGATACGTGTATTAGACCCCAGATTTAAAACAGAAAAAGGAATTGGACTCGAAAGTACATTTAAGGAAATAAAAGATAAATGCGTCATTAAGAAAATAGTAACCTCATTAAATAATGTAATTATATTTATTGAGAATAGCGATGTTTATTTCACCATAGATAAAGAAGAATTACCGGCAAGTCTGCGATATGACACCAGTATTAATATTGAAGAGGTCCAAATCCCCGATGATGCCAAAATCAAATACATGATGATTGGTTGGGATTAAAAAGGGCTTTGGCCGAAATTCTTGAAAAAAGATTCCTTTGAATTGAAAATATACCTGTGTTTCCGTAACCGGGATGTTAAATAATAGTCATTGTATTGGATATGATCTAAACCCAATCAATTTTGATATTTGGCAAGGTTATCAATGACGGTATTGCTGTATTTTTGCACTCATCCGGTTAATTTGATAATAAATGAAAAAAATAGTAAATCGTATTCTTCCCCTGGCCTATGGGGTCTATTTTAATATCCTTGCTCTGTTCTCAAAAAAACTGGCTGGAGAAAAGGCAATTACCCTGTTTAGTTCACCCCGAAAAGGCAAAGTACTTCCCATACAAGCTTCCTTTTTAAAAAAAGCCGAGGATACAATGATTGAAGTGGGTGGTAAGCAAATACAAACTTATTCCTGGGCCGGAACTAAAGAAACAGTTTTATTACTCCACGGATGGGAGAGTAATTCTTTTCGCTGGCGTAACCTGATAAGTTTTCTGAGTGACGCAAATTTAGCTATAGTTGCGTTTGACGCTCCAGCCCACGGGAATTCATCTGGTGGAATATTTAATGTCCCGCTATATGCGGAGTGTACGCAACATATGGTTAAACATTATAAACCCACCTTTATAATTGGGCATTCCGTTGGAGGTATGGCAGCCTTGTATCACCAATACATTTATCCACATAATTCTATTCAAAAGATCGTAACCATAGGTTCCCCATCCGAATTATATGAACTTATGGAACACTATCAAAATCTGTTAGGATTCAATAACATGGTGCTTTCCGCCCTGGACGATTATTTGCAGGCTCATTTTGGTTATGGAATCCGAGATTTTTCCAGTTCGCAATTTGCACAGAAGATTCAAATTGAAGGGTTGCTAATACACGATATAGAAGATCCGATAACTCCCTATCACAACTCAGAAAAAGTACATGTTAATTGGAAGAACAGTAAACTAATTAGCACACGCGGATTAGGACATTCAATGCATCAAGACGATGTAAATAATCAAATTATAGATTTTTTGAAATCAAAGAAAAGGGCTAATTTTAATGCTTAAATCACTTCATATGCCAACACTTTCACCATTTCACATCGCTATTCCTGTTCATAACCTGGATGAATGCCGAACTTTTTACAGAGAAGTCCTTAAATGTGAAGAGGGACGCAGCAGCGAGCATTGGGTTGACTTTAATCTTTTTGGTCATCAACTAGTAATTCATTACAAGCCAAAGTCTAAAGAAGAGTTGCATTCTAATCCGGTGGATGGTAAAGATGTTCCGGTGCCTCACTATGGGGTGGTATTACCTTGGGATACCTTCCAAACTTTTTCCAAAGAATTAGAAGCTAAAGGAATACAGTTTATTATTGAACCTTACATACGTTTTGAAGGCCAGGTTGGAGAACAAGCTACTATGTTCTTTTTAGACCCGGCAGGTAATGCCCTGGAGTTCAAGGCTTTTAAAGATACGGGACAGTTGTTCGCCAAATAAACATAATTTACTTAGTCTTTTTTTTATACCTGTACCATAACCACATGACGATAGCGTAGATTATTCCAAAAACTACTCCTTCCTTTAATTCGCCAAAAATGACTTCCATAGAATAGTCATTTCCAAGAATTACAGAAAATAAAGTATAGAAAAAAATAGCTGCAAGCGTTTGGGATGTGAATTTCTTTTTATCCATGATAATTAAGGCTTTTAATACTATTCCTAAACTTTATCTTATTTATACCTCCAGCTCTTCAGATCAGCTCCGGGGGGGGCACTTTCTGCGATTCGTTTCATAATCTTAGGTACATACATGCTGTTATATCTTAACCTGGAAATATGGTTGGGTTCCTTTGGATCCCCATTCCAACAGTGTTCTGCCATGTCTCCATATAAAACTTCCCCATCGTAATAAGGATCAGAGGTGTTTTCAAGGAATTCCTCCATTTTATAAACCGCGTTGTTTAAATAGTAATTATCCATATCCCCACAGTAAATATTAATTTTACCTTTTAACTTCTCGCCCAGCTTATCCCAGTCCCTTTCCAGAATATGGCGGAGGTCATAATTCTCTTTCCAGTAATTTGCTACTTCAGGATTGATAATTCCAGTCTTTTTGTCCCATATACGTTCAGGATATCCCTCTTTTCCCTGAGGGGAATAAGTGGCTTCCCAAATATCCCACTGTTGACCGGAGCGGGATTTATCTCCCAAAACCAATTCCAGATGATTCTCGTCACGTACAGTAGATTGAATCTGACCTAAATAGTCTCTATGAGCAGGCACTTCCAGCATTTTATGGTCACTTTTGTAATAATATGCATTTTCATCTTCATAAATATTGGTAAGGACGTAAGCACTAAAATCAATTGGATCGGGACAGGCAGCAAAACACCCGTTATATTCTTCCGGGTACTTAACCTGAACTGCCAGTGCTTCCCAGCCTCCTGTAGATCCTCCGTATAAAAAACGGGACCAGCCTTCGCCTAAGCCTCGGAACTCCTTTTCAATATATGGAATGAGCTCATGGGTTATGGCATCACCATAAGGACCCTGACTGGCAGAATTTACAGCATAAGAATCGTCATAGTAAGGAGTAGGATGTTGTATTTCAATGACCAGGAACCTGGGATAATCCGGTTCGTTCCATCTTTTATAAAAATTATAGGCTTCTTGTTGCTGTATGATATTATAACCTGAAACCTTAAAGCGCTCTGCATAATCCGCTTCCAGGTTTGAATCTGGTGGAACAGTTCTGAATCCCCCAAAATCATTTGGAAAATGCCCATGAAAGATCATAAGCGGATATTTTGATTCGGGATGTTCCTGAAACCCTTTGGGCAGCAGTATATGAGCACCTAAATATATGTCCCTTCCCCAAAACTCTGAAAGCTTTTCGGATCGCATCTTAATGTGTTTTATCCATTCGGTATCTTCAGGTTCTTCAATAGGTGGAATAATTTCATCCATCACTATTTTTACCTCCTGCACGCCTTTATCCGTAATATTCACCTTAATTGGTTTGCTGTATAAATTACCCGGAGACCTGTTCCATTTCTGTCCTTCTCCATTATCCATAGGTAACTTTACCGTATGACCAGTGCTTAAATTAAAGGTTTCATAGATATGTAATAAGGCCTGTACCCAATATTCGCCCGGCGGTAAATCTGCTAAACTGGCGTATGGAAATCCATGGTCTGAAGCATCAAAAGTCTGTTCAGCATTTGGTGCCATTCCGTTTACATTAATCCCAAATATTAGCTGTGTGTTAAGCCCACTATTTATCTGGAAACGAGGTTCATCTTCATCATTTGTAGATAGCATAAGCAGTAAACGACCATCTTGTGCCTTGGAACTGATATTATCAGAGAATGAAACTTTAACAGTGATATCGGATGTTTTTTCTTCAGCCGATTGACATCCCGACAAGCAAATAATTAGAATACTAAAAATAAAAACAGGTTTGAACATAGAAGTTAGATTTGCGACAAAAGGTACTCATTTCCCTTAAATCATCAAATTTCTCACCTCATTATTCTGGCCAGATTAAAAAGACAATTTTGCTATTTTTTTTGAGTACGCCTTTTGCGCGCCAGGAGTGTATTTTGTAAAAGCATAGCAATAGTCATCGGGCCCACTCCGCCGGGAACGGGTGTAATATAAGATGCTTTTTTACTAACAGTCTCAAAATCAACATCACCTGTTATGTAATAACCTCTCTCTTTGCTCTCATCTGGAACCCTTGTAATTCCAACATCAATAATTACTGCTCCGTCACGTACCATATCTCCCGTTAGAAAACCTGGTACTCCCAAAGCAGAAACGATAATATCTGCCTGCAAGGTTAAGGCTTTAATATCTTTAGTCCTGCTATGCGCTAAGGTTACTGTGGCATTTGCAAATTTACCTTTCTGGCTAAGCAATATACTAATAGGCCTGCCCACAATATGGCTGCGACCAATAACAACAGCGTGTTTCCCTTCAACATCCACCTCATACCTTCTTAATAATTCCATGATACCAAACGGGGTAGCAGATATAAAAGATTCCATATCCAGGGCCATTTTACCAAAATTTGCAGGATGGAAACCATCTACGTCCTTATCTGGATCCACTGCCAGTAAGACTTTTTGTTCATCAATGTGTTTAGGCAAAGGTAATTGCACTATATAACCATCTATTTCCGGGTCGGTATTGAGTTCATTTACCAGTTTTAGTAATTCTTCTTCTGAAGTGTCTTCGGGTAAATGTTTAAGGGTAGATTCAAAACCTATGCGTTTGCAAGAACGCACCTTGCTTCCAACATAGGTAAGGCTGGCACCGTCATTTCCAACAAGTACCGCGGCTAAATGAGGAACTTTTTCCCCACGTAATTTAATTTCGCCAACCTCAGCGGCTATTTCATCTTTAATTTGATTTGCAATTTCTTTTCCGTTGAGAAGGGTCATTTATTAAATAATTATTGGTTTAAAAACACCAATCGCCGCATGATGGACGTCATGGCAAATCATGGTACTAAGATTCGTCGTTATATGGAAAAATATGGTCATAA
>CBDTVT010000094.1:0-11320 GCA_965364275.1 uncultured Eudoraea sp.
ACTCAAAAAGAATTTTAAAGAATTATTTGGTTTCCCTGTGTATAAATACCTCCAAAATGAACGCCTGGTAAAAGCCCATGAACTCTTGAGCTCAGAGGACGTAACCATACAGGAAGCGGCCTGGTCAGTAGGCTATGAAAGCCTGAGTTCATTTTCCAATGCGTTTATCAAAAAATATGGCTTTCGACCTAGTGAGGTAAAGTCATAATCCTTTTGGAACAAATTACAATCCTTTTCAAACAAATAAGTCATAAGCTATAGCCGCAAATTTGCATTGTAATCTTAAAACAATGTGACTATGATTTCTTTAAATTTCGACACACAAACCTTAGTATTATTACTTACAACTCTTTTTACAGGACTTACAGCAGGTCTTTGTTTTACCTGGACAAATGCGGTTACACCTGGTATTGGACAACTAGTTGATATGGGGTATTTACGGTCTTTTCAGGAGATGAACCGAGCTATTATTAACCCAACGTTTATGATCGTATTCTTTGGACCGTTTTTCCTACACATAGCAAATGTCTTTTTACTCAGGACCTCGTCAAGTACCATTATATGGATGGTGCTTGTATCATCTGCACTGTATATTATTGGGGTTGTATTGGTCACCATTTTCGGAAATGTACCCTTGAATGAGCTATTGGATAAGACAGATTTGGCGCAGGCCAGCCTGGAAGAACTTCAACTGTTAAGAGACAAGTTCGAAATTAAATGGAATAGACTTCACCTTATCAGAACTATTAGTGCAATTCTATCATTTTTAATACTACTTATCATCTGTCTTAGCAGAACGAATACCATAAATACATAATCTATAAATCTTAAAAATTAATATCATGAGAAAAAAACAAAACATTTTAGTATTAGGCGGCAAAGGAAAAACAGGTCGTCGTGTAGCAAGCCGGTTACTGGAAAAAGGGCAAACGGTTCGTATCGGGTCCAGAAGTGAAGAACCCTCTTTTGATTGGGAGAATCCAAGTACCTGGGAAGGTGCTCTGAAGGGCATGGAAAGCGTTTATATTACGTTTCAACCAGATTTAGCAGTACCAGGAGCAGGAGAAGCGATTGAAGCATTTACAAAGCAAGCTGTAAAATCGGGAATTAAAAAAGTTGTTTTGCTTTCCGGGAAAGGTGAAATAGAAGCACAAAAATGCGAAGAAATTGTAAAGAATTCCGGATTGGAATGGACCATTGTCAGGGCGAGCTGGTTTAATCAGAACTTTAGTGAAAGCTTTTTCTTAGATCCTATTCTTGCCGGTCATGTGGCTTTGCCAAAAAATGAAGCCCTGGTACCTTATGTAGATGCCAATGATATTGCAGACGTGGTTGTTGAATCCCTGCTCAATGAAGAACATAATGGAAATACGTATGAACTTACAGGGCCTCGCACACTCACATTTTCAGATGTGGTCAAAGAAATTTCTGCTGCTACAGGTAAAAACATTCAATTTACTTCCATAAGTATGGAAGAATATAATGCAATGATGAAGGAATTTACTGTGCCGGAGGACTACCTATGGTTAATCAATTACCTGTTTGAAGAAGTTTTGGTAGAAAGTAATTCAATTGTCACAAATGATATTGAAAAAGTGTTAGGTAGAAAACCAATTGACTTTGCTGAATTTGCTAAAAAGACCGCGGCTGCGGGCATTTGGAATCTAATTCCTAAAACAGTGGCATAGAAAGTTTAACATTGACCTTGCCGTAATATTAAATTTTGGCCAATTCAATTAAACGAGGACAATCCCAGCTAGTTTGGGATTGTCCTTTTTGATTATTTAAGTCTGTTTTTAAAGGTTAGCAATGCTCAAATAAGAATAAAAAATTTAGGTTAAATTTAAAATTAATTGACTGAGAAAGGGATTCACTGTAACATTTTTTAAAAAGTGTTGTCCTATAAAGAGCATACTATGCTCTTTAGGTCTAACCCTCTAACGACAACCACTATGAAAAAACTATTCTTTGTATTTGCTTTATTAATGTTTTGGCAATTATCGGCACAGCAAAAAATCACAAGTTCACAATGGCAAGAAGACCTGCGCTTTCTTCAGCATACTGTCCATAAGGATTATCCTTTTCTTTTTAAAAAAACCACTGCTACTGCCTTTGATGAGAGTGTCGAGGAATTTTATAAGGCAATTCCACAAATGCAAGATCATGAGGTACTAGTAGGTTTCAGTAGAATAATAGGGATGTTCAAATACGGGCATACCAGTGTTGGCTTCAGGCAAGGCCCAGTGCCCTATCATAAATTACCACTGAACCTTTACCAGTTCCCGGACGGACTCTATATTATAGGAGCACATAAAGATTTTGCGTCTGTGGTTGGGGCAAAAATAACTGCCATTGAAGGCATGCCCACGAAAGAAGCATTAAAAGCTATTTACCCGGTGGTTCCCGTAGAAAACGAGCAATTCTTTAAAGCTTATACAGGCATCTATTTGGTAATACCTGAAATACTGCATGCCCAGGGAATCACCAAAACCTTAAAACAAAATATTAGCTTTAGCCTTGAAAAAGATGGCAAACCTTTTAATTCTGTCATTAATGCCAGTAGTAATCTTGATACCCCGGTTCAATATGGTGAGCTGAAACCAGACAGCGACTGGCTAGGAATAAGGGATCAATCACAAAACCCGCTCTATCTTAAAAACCTGGATAAGATCTATTATTTTGAGTACCTGCCCAATGAAAAGGCAGTTTACGTAAGGCATAGCCAGATCCAGGATGATCCCAGTGAGAATATCCCCGCATTTTACAAACGCCTGTTTGAATTTGTCGACAGCAATGATGTTGAGAGATTAATCCTGGATGTCCGTTTAAATGGGGGCGGCAATAACTATAAGAATAAACCAATAGTTACAGGTATTATAGAGCATCAAAAGATCAATCAGCCTGGGAAATTTTTCGTTATCATAGGCCGTCGTACTTTTTCAGCCTGCCAGAATTTGGTAAATGAACTGGATAATTATACCAATGCAATCTTTGTAGGAGAGCCCACCGGAGAAAATATTAATTTCTATGGCGACAATCGCCGTGTAGAATTACCTAATTCAAAGCTACCCGTTTACCTTTCTTTTGCTTGGTGGCAGGATAAGCCTCAATGGGAGAATGCCGAATATACCTCGCCACATTTGGCCGTAGAAATGACCTTTGCAGATTATAGTACCAACAAAGATCCGGTGCTGGATACAGCGCTGAATTTCTCTGCAGATAATTTTATCATAGATCCGATGGGTTACCTAACCCAGATATTTATGGATGGAAAGTATGAGCTATTGGCCACTGAAGCCCAACGATTGGTGAAGGATCCTGTCTATAAGTTTTTTAATTTTGAAGCTGAATTCAATAAAGCTGGTTATAATATGCTGGGCTCTGGCCAGGCAGAAGGTGCCCTTTTTGTATTCGAAATGAATACCAAGCTTTTCCCGGAATCTGCAAATGCCTGGGACAGCCTGGCTGAGGGCTATAGGAAATCTGGAGACCTTGTCAAGGCAAAAGAATATTATAATAAAGCTATTAGTTTAGACCCAAAAGGGCCTACAGGAGATAATGCTAGGAGGATGTTGAGTGAAATGGAGGGGGAACATTAGCCCAATGTAGCTAAACTGATTTCAGGAACATAACAAATAGCTTTTCTAAACTATCCAGAAGTTAATGCAAGTTAGTTCCATAATACTTTATAAATTATGTGCCTTTTAAAATAATTCTATGCTGTCTTATAATTAGTAATGGAGGTGTTACATTACATACAAAAAATACCAGAAGGCTATTCAGAAGGTATTTATAATGCAAAAAAGTATAGCGTTACAAAAGAAACCTTTAATAAAGGCAAGTCTTTCAAAATTTATGGCAAGGAATTACAAGGCAATGATTTTATTAGCTTGAATTATTATATTACATCTAACAAAGAGCTCTTAAAGCCATGTGAAATGCAAGAACAGAAAGTGATTCATTTTTTGGAGAACATTGAAATTTTATAAATAACATATGCAGTTGGGATTAGGTACTGCCGCTTTAGGACGGCCACAATATATTAACCTGCGCCAGCAGGAAACTAAAGGACAAGATTTAGAAACTTTTAAAGCGCAAGGTTTTTCTGTTCTGGAACAAGCCTACAATTTAGGTGTTCGCTATTTTGATACTGCTCCGGGTTATGGTTTAGCAGAACGGTTAGTATTAGAATGGTTGCAAACTAAAAACGATAACAGCATACAAATTGCTACAAAATGGGGATATACCTATGTGGCAAATTTCGATGTAAATGCCACAATTCATGAAATAAAAGAACACAGCATAGAAAAATTAAAGGAACAATGGCAAGTTTCAAAAGCATTTATGCCGCAATTAAGGGTGTATCAAATACATTCGGCTACTTTGGAAACAGGAGTATTAGATAATGAAGCGGTTCTAAATCAGTTAGCATTTTTAAAAAACGAATATCAAATAGAAATAGGTATTACTACTACAGGGGCTAATCAGGTAGCAATTATCAGAAAGGCTCTGGATGTTACGGTAGAAGGCCAACCATTGTTTGATGCATTTCAGGTAACCTACAATATGCTGGATCAAAGTTTGGGAGAAATTTCAAAAGAACTCGAACAGCAAGAGAAAAGAATTATTATTAAAGAAGCCATGGCAAATGGCAGGGTTTTTAGAAACAAAGCCTATAAACATTATAATAACGTATATAATGAGCTCGAACGTTTGGCTAACAAATATAAGGTGGGAGTAGATGCCATTGCGTTGCAATTTTGTGGACAAACGAATCCCACAAGTATTATTTTAAGTGGCGCAAGTAATGCCATACAGCTGCGGGAAAATTTAAAATTTAATACTTTCCGTCTTTCGGAAGAAGAACTACAAGAACTGGCTGCATTTAAGATTGCTCCAAATAGGTATTGGGAAGAACGAAACCAGTTACAATGGAATTAAGGGACCTGAAGAAATAATTATTATCTTTTGGGATGAAAAGCCAATAATTGACTTATTTTTTGGCCTTTACATACTTTGCAATTGCTAATTCACTGCTTTTCATGGCCATTTTATCGAGTTTATTAGAAATCAGCTCTATCCCATTATCTTCCAGCTCTGTTATATGGAATCTCATCTCCTTATCCACCAAACCACCATAGCCAACATTGGTTTTCCAAACCCTAGCCAAATCGCTTTTTCTGATAATTCGCATTTCTACAGCCAGGTTTAAATGATATGTTCTCCATTTAGTAGTACCATAGGAGGCTTTCCATCCCATTAATGGAATTATTACCTCCACGATATAGTCCGCATCAACATTAGCATATTTTGACACCTCTTTAAGTTCGGCAGGCATCATAAACTCCGATGCTTCTTCCTTAACTTCAACATTGGTCATTACACCATTGGACTGTAGTAAATTGGCCAGATTTTCTTGTACCCGTACCTCAGGATAAAACCTATGTCTTTCTCTATTGTCCGCAATATCTGACTGGGTCATATCGGCTATCAATCCTTGGCCAACTATATCTTTTGGGGTCATAAAATATAACGGAGGTGCTTCGTAGCAAACCAATAACACTTTAGCGGTTTTTAGATCTTCTTTTGTTTCAGGGGTCAGTTTCGCCTTATTTTGCGCCTTTAGCCCGGGTGATAAAAGAACTATTAGCAATAAAAAAAATATGGTTATAAGATTTTTATTTTTCATGTTTTAAGTATTTGATATCGAATTTTACTTGCACATTATTCCAAGAAGATCATGGGCAATAAAATGGTTGATATTATAATTTAACGCCTTGGTATGGGCAATATTGCGTTCTTATTTTCTGAGAATTTCATAAAAAATTGAAAATATTGAAGTTAGGCACAAATATTAGTACGGAAAGAAACGTTTCCTGAGTTCGCAGTTAATAATGAAGTAATCAGTTATTCTAAATTCTTATATCTTTATAAATAACTAACAGATTAACTATGAAACTTTCCATTTACACTTTATCCCTTTTAGCTTTTACTTTTTTGTGCTGCAATAGTCCTAAGGCAAAAGAGGAGATTAGCCCAACAGTAGAATCAATACAACCACTCCCACATTTCACTTTTCAAAAAGAAAATTTGTTTCCGGGTGATGGTAGCTTACTACGGGCTGAGGACGGCGTTTATTTGGAGGATGGACGTATTATAGTGGTAGATCAGGCAAAAGGTCTGAGATTAATAGAAAAAGATGGTACTAATCGCCCATTTGGCGATTTCGCAGCTGCTGGTTTTGTACATCTTCCGCCAGACCAGGTTGCAGCTCCCAATGGTATTGCATTAGAGCACGATGGACAACATATATTAATGTCTGATGTTGCTGACGGAAAAATTTATCGAATAAATTTAGCTTCAGAAGAAGTGGAAATGATCTATGATCATCCTTTTGGGGTTAATACCATTTACAGGGATAAAACAGGAGCGTTATGGTTCTCGCAATCTACAGAGAGCACGAACATGGAAGAAATGTTTCGTGATGTAAATTTACCTGTACCCCATGGGGCTGTTTTCAGAATGGCCGACTTAAAAAGCGTCCCTGTTATAATTGCCGATAGTCTTTATTTTGCAAATGGGATCACCATGGATAAAGATGAAAAGCACCTTTTTGTTTCAGAAACCATGATGGATAGAGTGCATGGATTTGAAGTAGATATTAATAGTGGTTTGGCAAAATATACTGGAGTAGTTGCCAATGTAGGATCTCCTGATAATTTATTGATAGATCGGGAAGGTCGGTTAATCGTTGCTTCTCCTCTCTATAATCAGGTGATTGCTATAGATTTTGAGAATCATTCTCAGCATGTAATCTTTGATGGTTCCTCGAAGGAAAATTTAAAGATTACAAACGAATGGAATCGAAGAAGTCATTTGGGAATGGAGAGACTTGAATTACTTTCACCAGATCTATTTTTTCCCCTACCTGGATTAATCACGGGGATGTTCTTTTCTAATGATGGTCACACACTTTATATAACAAACCTGGGAAATGATCTTTTGAAATATGACTTTTAATTGAAAACTTGGCAGGCAACACCTAAACTGCACTATGGAATATTACAAGTACGACTATGCTTCACAAACGACTTATATTAATTATCCAGCGCATCATTTCTATTAAAATTTTAAAAATTAATTAACTAATCCGCTGTATTTTAAATTAATGGAGCGATCTTTGCAATGTAAATAGTAATATAAATACAATTAAATTAAATTAAAATGAGTAAAGGAACAGTAAAATTCTTCAACGATGCCAAAGGTTTTGGATTTATCACTGAAGAAGGTGTAGAAAAGGATCATTTTGTACACATTTCTGGATTAATAGACGAAATTCGCGAAGGCGATGAAGTTTCTTTTGATCTACAAGAAGGACAAAAAGGATTAAATGCAGTAAACGTAAAAGTTATTTAACATATACGCTTATACCTTGACACAAAAGCCCATCAAATTTTTGATGGGCTTTTTTTATACTCCAAATATGCGGTATATGTCGTCTAAAGAACTTCTTAATCAATAAGATAAGAGGTTAAAGTTAAACCCAGCTTTATATAACTTCAGTATTCGACTCGATAAGATTCAAATCAAGTTCATTGAAATTATTAGCAGCTTTTACCAATAGGGTAGAGCCTATGGTTTCGAACAATTGATTTGTTTTTATTACAAATTCGGCTTGTTTTTCAATTTTGAAATTTGGTATACCCACCAGAGTCAGATCAGTAGACGCAGATTGCTCTTCAATGATGTTATAAAATGGTTCTTGCTCTACAGCATTGTTAATAATTCTAATTTCAACATTAACCCTTAAATCTTCAACAAGTTTAGAAATTTTCGAATGTATTATTGTACTATCAACATTGTTGTTATTTACGAACAATACTCGAATATTGGTGTTGTTCCATTTAGGGGATGCGATTATAAATCGTGCAATATTCAGCATCATCTCGGCATTCTTGCTGTCTGTTTCCCGCCACCAAAGATCTACTGTGCGATAGTTGCCGAATTTGGTTTTCCTATCAAAATCCAAATACAACAAATTATAATCCAGATACAACAATGTCTCGGTCATCTTGGCATATTCCCCTGAATTTTCTAATCCTTTGGGCCATCCCATCATTATGGTATTAGGTTCCACCCCTGAAAACCCAAAAACTGTGGCAATATTGGTAATACCGCTATAGATATTATCCACTTTTACTTGCCTTCCAAAAATACCAAGTTCTGTAAAAGATTCATTTCGTACAATTTGCTCAGTTTTTTTTAAAGGCGTACTATCTTTGGAGTCAAGAATAAGTTTAAAATTAGTAACGATGCCTGTGCGGCCCGAGACGGTTTTACATAACTCCAATAAATAGGATTGATGATCGCTTCTACCACTGAAGAGAATAATGTTAGGATTCCAATTGGAATTTTCATCCACCTTGGCATCTATCTTTTTTAACCCTTTGTTCACTACATTTTCCCAAACACTGCGCCATACGTCATTCGATTGTAGCTTTACTTCCTTTCTCTGCAGGCCAAAATATAGACCTCCGATTACAGCCAATGCAGCAAACATGGCAATCATATCCAACTTAAACATGACCCCAAAGCAGGCAGCAAAACCAAGAAGACCGATCCAGCGTTTAATTTTAAAACTTGGCTGAAAATCAGGATTCGCCCAACTTTCCAGGAAATAGGAAATATTGATAAAACCGTAAGCGGTCAGATAAAACATAGAGACCACTCGCGCAATTACGTCCAATTCCCCTATGAGAATACCGGCCTCTGCGATAATAAACACCATAAATAGGGCGTTCACCGGTTCATTATTGGTTCCCTTTCCTTTACCAAATATTTTAGGTGTTACCTTATCGATAGACATGGCCTGCAAAATTCTTGGGCCTCCGAGAATACCTCCTAAGGCCGAAGACAGAGTTGCGCCCCAAATTCCTGCAACCACAGCAGGTGCGAATAGGGCAATCCTCATTAAAATGTTATAATCTGTTTTCAACACATCTGAATTGATGGTAAAGGCCAAAAAAACAGCAAGGCCAAGATAGACTACAAGTCCTCCGCCAATAGCAGACAAGGTACCTAAGGGGATCGATTTTTTAGGGTCTTTTAAATCTCCACTCATAGCTATGCCAGCCGTAAAACCGGTCACAGCCGGAAAAAATATGGCAAAGACCACCTCAAGGGGTACAGCGCCCTCGGTTGAAAACAGGGGTACTGATTCAGGTGTAAACTCAGATGAACCAAAAAAGATGGCGCCCAATGATAGGACAATGGCCGCCAGAATAAAATATTGTGCTTTTAGGGCCAAAGAGGTACTTATTAATGCCAGTATAGTTAACGCTAACAATGCAATGGTTCCTGTTAATCTGAAATCATTGACCGACATGCCAAATCCGAAATACGCATTAAAACTTTCTGAAAAACCTAATAAATAGAGAGCAATAGAAAGTGCGGTGCCCACATACAAGGCAATTCCAATAGAGCCGCCGATGGGAATTCCCATACTTCGCGATAGCACATAATAAATGCCCCCGGCACCAATCTTTTTGTCGGTTGCTACTGAAGATACGCTTAAACCAGTAGTGACTGCAATTACATGGGCTATAATGATTATAACAATGGCGCCCAATAGACCGGCATTACCAACTACCCAGCCCAAACGCATGTACATGATAACCCCTAAAATAGTAAGTATGGAAGGGGTAAAAACTCCTGCAAAAGTGCCAAACTTCTTCTTTTCTGCCATGGGTTATGCTCGGTTGCTTGTGGAGGTCCACAAAAGATCGGTAATATAGCCAATATTTTTATATCCCGTCTAAAGTTAAACATTCAAGAATTCCATTAAAAACAATAGAAAAAGTGTGAGTAAATGGAATATAAAGTACACTTTTCACTATATTTAATAGTATCATTATTAATTTCTCAAAACCTATGCGTCTAGTTTCATTTTTTATTGTATTTCTTGTGTTGTGTAGCTGTAAGGTGGATAAAAAATCTATAAATGGTATAGATAAAGCTATTCCCGAACGTGGAGAATTGAGCTGGGACTCCCAAATTTTACTTGGTAACAGGCTGTTTTCAGTAAATACATGTATTACTTGTCATGATGTAAACAAGGAAAATATAGGACCTTCAGTCAAAGAAATCATGAAGATCTATAATGAAAAAAATGGAGATATTGTGGCATTTCTAAAGGGTAAGGCTAAACCCATTGTGGACACCACCTCCAGCCAGGTAGCCATCATGCAGGCTAATATTGACGGTTTTTTACAAGATATATCTGATGAAGAACTGAAGACCATAGCTACCTATATGCAGCATGTTGATGAATTAAACCCGGATTAGTATCGTTTGAAGCGGAAATTTATAGTTCGTTTACGCTCAACATAGGCATCACGTTAAAGAATCTGCAGGGTTTTACGAAAGAAAAACGACTCCTAAAGAAGCTACAGCTTCTGAAGACAGGCACTTATGCTCCGGCCTGATGGTCCGCGTCCTCCGAAGCCAATTTCGGCGTAGTAGGGAGGAGGGGTGTGACACCGAGGAACGAGCTGCATGAATTCCTATTATAAACTAACCAGCTATGAATAAATGCCTGCCAGTAGCCGTAATACATTACTTTTGCATAAAATTTGATGAAGATGCAATCGTTTGACGAATTTAAAATATCTAACCAACTGCATTCGGCCATAACCGATTTAGGATATACAATTCCAACACCCATTCAATCTCAAGCCTTTCCGGTAATAGCATCGGGTAAAGATGTTTTGGGTATTGCACAAACGGGAACAGGTAAAACATTTGCCTATATGTTGCCCATTTTACAGACGCTTACGTTTTCAACAGAAAAGCATCCAAGAGTTTTAATATTAGTACCCACGCGGGAATTGGTAGTACAGGTTGTTGAGGAGATTAAAAAATTTAGTAAATACCTTAATAATAGGGTAGTGGGGGTTTATGGCGGCACCAATATAAACACTCAAAAGGCATTGTTAGAGGAAGGTCAGGACATTGTAGTAGGAACCCCTGGCCGATTATACGACTTGATTTTAAGTCGTGCATTGCAATTAAAATCGATTAAAAAATTAGTCATCGATGAAGTTGATGTCATGCTAGATTTAGGGTTTAGGTTTCAGCTTACCAATATATTCGATTTGTTACCAACAAAGCGTCAAAATATTATGTTTTCGGCAACGATGACAGAAGATATAGAAGATATAATCGCTAAATTTTTTATTTCGACAGTAAAGATTTCAGTTGCCTTAAGCGGTACGCCTTTGGAAAATATTACTCAAAGTAGCTATGTAGTTCGCAACTTTTA
>CBDTVT010000095.1:0-11259 GCA_965364275.1 uncultured Eudoraea sp.
CTGCAACCACCACTTTTTACACCAACTCTAACAAAATCCCTTTCAGCGTCAAAACCTTCCTCGGTCATAAGTAAGGTAACCCACTGTTTCGCTGTTTCTGATACTTTAATCATATTATATCCTTATTTGGTCTTATTCTAAATAGTTTACAAATATAGGGTATAGTTAGGGTTTTATCATAATTACTAACATTATAATAACGTATAAAACTATAGAGGTTATCTATGGGCTTTTAGATAAACAGGTGTACTGGTTAATATAAAAAAGGTGAATTTAAAAGCCAGGTTTGCAATGGGGGCCCTTAACCGAAGACATTTATTTGATTTTTATAATTATAACGTCTGAAAGCCCCTTATTTATTAGGTTTGGGAAATCATTGCTGGAACTTTCACCAACCAGAAGTATACTTTTATCAAGATTCTCAACAGCATCAAAACCATAATCCAAACTTGATCCTCCAAAAGAACCCTGCCAGATCAAATTGCCGTCTGGATCTGTTTTTATTAACCAAATGTCGTTTTCTCCTTGATTTTCTTCAGCATCACCATCACTACTTTTCGAATTTCCGGTAATAATAAATCCGCCGTCATATGTCGTACTTACACCCTGGGCCGCATCGAACTGCGAACCTCCAAAGGTCTTTTCCCATAACAGCTTACCATTATCATCTATTTTAATAAGCCACACATCAGATTCCCCATGATTCATTGAAATATCTATATCGGTGCTAAATGTGTTCCCGGTAACCACATAACCCCCATCATCAGTTTTAGCAATATCATAAGCGATTTCTATGCCGGAACCGCCAAAGGATCGTTCCCATAACAATTCACCCTTAGCTGTTAATTTAATTACCCAAAAGTCGTAGCTACCCTTGGTATTGGAAATATCATAATCATCACTTTCTGAAAACCCAGCCATCACAAAACTGCCATCATCCGCTTCAATAACCGCATGGGCTCTATCATTGTTAGTGCCTCCGTAGTAACTCCTCCATTCCAAATTGCCATTGGCATCTATTTTAGTTCCCCAAAATTCCCCTACACCATGTAGGGTTAGATAATTGCCCTTGAAATAAGTGCCATCGTCAAGGGCGGCTGTAATATCCAAAAATCCTGCGAAGAAAAATCCTCCATCAGCAGTTTGTAATAAATCATATGAATGATCATGTCCAGAAAATCCAAAACTTTTTTCCCATTCAATGACCCCTAATTCATCCAGTTTTAAAATCCAGTTATCATGGTATCCTTCGTTGTTACTTCCATCTCCATCATCGCTCATGGCGTAACCCGCTACGGCATAACCACCATCTGAGGTCTGGATTATTGACTGACCCCGGTCATCCTTACTGCCCCCATAGGTATTACTCCATGCTACATTTCCTTCCTCATCTAACTTTAAAACCCAATAGTCATTTACTGGCATAGACTTGCCTCCAAGATCTCCATCGGTACTTTTTGAATACCCGAGAATTGCATATCCGCCATCTTTCGTGTGAATTACCGATTGTGCCGTTTCTTCGTCAGTACCACCGAAACTCTTCACCCAATCTATCTCACCTAAAAACACCGCTTGGTCATAGCCGTTATCCTGAATTACAGAATCGTCACCTGAACATGAAAGGAAAAACAGCGCTATAGCTAATATTAAAATGTTTTTCACAGCTATTCTAATTTGACTTTTTAATAACAAAGAGACCGGAATTGATATCATTCACAATAATCTTTTCACTTTCAAAATAAGGATAAACACTCCATACGCCTTCAAAAGCGGCGGTGTTATTTGAGGGATAGGTATCAAAAAAACCCTCTTCTACGATACTTTGCCCTTCTATGCCGGAAATATCAAGAATTCTGACCCCTGCAGTATAATTTGCGAGATAAAAAGCATCTCCTTTTACATAACCGTTGTGATCAATTGCTCCTGTTTCACCTAAATAAGTAGTGTGTAAGATTGGATTGTCTAGATCCGAAAGATCAAAGACCAGGGTCCGCGAATCAAAACCAAGTTGGATCTCATCTAATTCATCTCCCAAAATAAAATAGCGTTGGTCTTCAGAAAACCACCCCTGATGCGTATATCCTAAATTCGCGTATTGAAAAGTACTGATCTCCGCAGAATTATCTTTGTCTGTTATATCCACAATAGCAACTTGATTTTCATTTGCGCCGATAAAAATTTCCTGGCCAGTATAATCAGCGTCAGGGCCAATATAGGTAACAACTTGTGCATCATGAGAGTACCCATTGGCACTATACCCTCCTGCAGCAATTGGATTTTTGGGGTCCTGAATATTAATGAAGTGCGCTCCTCCGTTAAAAGTGTCAGTGCCAACCGCATACGCATATCCGCTAACTTCATTGATAACAATATTATGTGCATTACCAAAACCAGTATAGCGGGTATCTGCCTCAAAAGTTTCAGGAGGACTAGATACATTCCTCAATTTGGTTAAATCAAAAACCTGCATCCCATGGCCGCCAGCCTCAGAGACAATAAATGCATGGTCCTGGTAAACTTTTATGTCTCTCCAGATACTAGTGCCAGTAGCTGAAGGTAATTTTCCAAGATAAATCAGTTCTTCCGTATCCGTTATATCAACAAATGCAGTTCCGTTATTTAAACCAACCAAAGCGTATTCTTTCCCGGTAGTGGTGTCTGTCCACCCCCAGATATCATTTGCTGATACAGCACTAAGTTCTGCCAAAGAAATCCGGCCGAGGAAGTCATATCCATTACACGGATAAATTCCTGCCATGCCACTAGTGCAAGGCAAAAAACCTGTTTGCGGATTTTCAATGATATCATCATCCATCATCATGGAATCACCATCATCAGCGGCAGAATCATCACTGTTAGAGCAACCTACCAGAAATAGCAGGCATATGAAAAGTAGGAGTGTTTTTTTCATGGGGCAAAAAATAATAATTCTTTTTCGCTATAAAGATAATATATTATTCCCATCCGCTTATTTTTGTACCATGCTTGAAGATAAGAACCAGGAGAAAACCTCACTAGAACAATTGGGTGAATTTGGATTAATAGATCATCTGACCCAGAACTTTAAATTGCAACATAAATCTTCTATTAAAGGAATTGGTGATGATGCCGCCGTGCTAGACTTTAACGATAAAAAGACACTTGTCTCTACAGATTTGTTAATTGAAGGTATACATTTTGATCTCAGCTATATGCCGCTAAAACACTTGGGATATAAAGCTGTAATGGTTAATTTATCTGACATTTATGCGATGAATGCAACGGCTACTCAGATTACAGTATCTGTAGCAGTCTCCAATCGATTTCCTTTAGAGGCTTTGGAAGAATTCTATGAGGGTATTGCACTGGCCTGTGAGCTTTACAAAATAGATCTGGTTGGCGGAGATACTACCTCATCTACTACAGGAATGATCATAAGCATTACAGCTATAGGAGAGGCGGTCAAAGAAGACATAGTTTACAGGAATGAAGCAAAACCAAATGATCTCTTAGTAGTTAGCGGTGATCTGGGAGCTGCTTATATGGGGTTGCAAGTTTTAAAACGTGAAAAGGAAGTATTTAAAGTTAATCCAAATAATCAGCCAGATCTGTCGGCATATAGTTACATTATTGAGCGCCAATTAAAACCTGAGGCCAGAAAAGATATAGTGGAATTATTAAAAAAACTGAATATTCAGCCAACTTCCATGATTGATATTAGCGATGGTCTTTCTTCTGAAATTCTTCATTTGTGCAAACAGAGTAACGTTGGTTGTAATCTTTATGAAGATAAAATTCCATTAGATCCAACAGTAATTTCGGCATGCGAAGAGTTTAAACTGGATAGCACTTTAGTTGCTTTAAGCGGAGGGGAAGATTATGAGTTATTGTTCACTATTGATCAAAAAAAATTCCCGGAATTAAAGGGCAATCCTAACTTTACTGTTGTGGGGCACATAACAGATAAGAATGAAGGTGCACACTTAATATCCAGGAATAATTCTAAAATTCCACTTACCGCTCAGGGGTGGAATTCATTTGCCAAAGCATAATTAAGCTACCTGTTGGGTAGTCCTATGTCTTTTTTGGTATAAGTCTTCTAGGGTATCATTGATCTCCTGAAGTTCAGGTGTTAAAGTGGAAAGATTTCCGCTTACGTCTGTTGTGACTTCTCTGCCACAGTGAACACACTTATATTCTTTTATATGCAAGGTTACTTTCTTGGATACGGAATAATGGTGGCCAAAAATATTACAAAATATTTTTTTCATATTGTAGGTTTTAGGTCTGCATTGGTAGGGTTTGGGAATCCTTAATATGCAATTATAAACTTTCAGTAAAAGTTAATGAGATTTTAAATTCAAATAACTTAATTTCAGAACGCAACTACCTTGCATTTTATTGAGTATCCCCTATAAATTTTATGCTTTTTTCGATGAACGTCTCCTTTTACGACCAATTGTAAGTTTATGAGGAAGAATTTTGTTTTAGATTTAGTCCTTTTTTCATTTATCTTTCAGGTTTTATAAATCCTATGATTCGAATAAAGGAAACGTTGGTAACAGCTTTTGCGCTTTTCTCACTTTTCTTTGGTGCAGGAAATCTTATTTTACCTCCGCAAATCGGATTTAAAGCCGGGGAATTATGGTGGCTTGTTTCTCTTGGGTTTGCTGTCTCAGCCGTTTTAATTCCAATATTTGGAATACTGGGTCATGCCAAACTGCAGGGAACAATGTTTGATTTTGCTTCCAAGGTATCATCTTCATTTAGCTTGATTTTTTGCTTTATTATTTATGCTGTTTCAATTTCACTGCCTTCACCAAGAACAGCATCCGTTACTCACGAAATGGGTATTTCGCCTTTACTTCATAATTCGGCATTAAGTACAAGTATTATCTATTTTATTTTAGTATTCATTTTTGTAATGAATCGAACAAAATTATTGGACATAATTGGGAAGTACTTAACCCCAGCAATTATTCTAATCCTCTTATCTATTATGGGTATAACACTATTTTCTTTCCCACTAGATTTTGGGACGAACACTTTTAACAATCCTGTTACAGAAGGAATTTTGGAAGGTTATCAAACCTTTGACGCCATCGGCGCCATTGTGGTGGGAGGGGTTATTATAACTTCTATTAACCTTAAGGATAAAGAAGCTTCTTATGAGAGTAAAAAAGCTTTAATCGTCAGGGCCGGTTGGCTGGCGGGATTTGGTTTAATAATGATATATGCGGGATTAATTTTTACCGGAGCAGTCATGCACGGACAATTTGATCCAGCAATTTCACGTACTTCGCTTATCACTGGAATAAGTAAAATTACTCTGGGTTCTAAGGCCAACTTATTTTTGGGCATATTAGTAAGCCTGGCTTGTTTTACAACTGCAGTGGGAATTGTAGCAGGCACAGCAGATTTTGTAAAATCGCGTTTTCCAAAATCAAACAAAGCATATTTGATTACTGCTTTGATCAGTTGTTTACTTGGAGTGTTAATGGGGCAATTTAATGTAGATTACATCATCGCCATAGCATTGCCAATTCTAATGTTTGTTTATCCTATTACAATTGTTTTAATCCTGCTCAATGTGATTCCTGAAAAATTTGGTTCCCCAAAGGTTTTCAGAGCAGTTGTATTCACGACTATTCTTTTTAGTTTCCCTGAGTTTTTAGGAAGTATTGGTTTAGGCAGTGAAATAGAATCCATTACAAGATGGATTCCTCTTAGCAAATTAAGTATGGGTTGGGTATTACCCGCTTTGCTCGTTTTTATTTTTGCTAATATTAGGGAAAGAAGATTGTCTAAAACTTCCGGGTTTTAATGCATGTAGCTATCCCATGTATTAAATAATTCGAAACTAGTTTTTTCTCTTACTTATTCATAAGATCTTCAATCTCTTGCACTTCAATCGGGATATTTCGCATTAGATTAAATGGAGTTTCTTTTTCCGTAATAACTACATCATCTTCCAAACGGATACCCATCTTCTCATCTGGAATATAAATCCCTGGCTCTACAGTATAGACCATATTCGGTTTCATAGGTGTTTTTAGTTCTCCATAATCATGGGTATCTAATCCCATATGGTGACTCGTGCCGTGCATGAAGTATTTTTTATAAGCGGGCCAATCCTTATTCTCATTTTGTATATCGGCTTTATCAAGTAACCCCAAACTAATTAGTTCAGAAGTCATTAACTTTCCAACCTCTTTATGATAATCTGCCCATAAAGTTCCAGGTACTAACATATTCGTAGCATCATTTTTAACCCGAAGTACCGCTTCATAAACCTGGCGCTGTCTTTCAGTAAATTTACCATTTACAGGAATGGTCCGGGTCATATCACTTGAGTAATTTGCATATTCAGCTCCTACGTCCATCAGGATTAGGTCGCCATCTTTACATTGGTTGTTATTTTCTATATAGTGTAAAACATTTGCATTATTCCCTGAAGCTATTATTGGAGTATAAGCAAATCCTTTAGAACGATTACGTATAAATTCGTGAAGATATTCAGCTTCCAATTCATACTCCCAAATACCAGGTTTCAAAAATTTTAATACACGACGGAAACCCTTTTCTGTTATATCGCAAGCATGCTGGATAAGTTTAGTTTCCTCAGCTTCCTTTACACCTCTTATCCGTTGTAAAATAGGATTGCTCTTGGCTACACGGTGTGCTGGAAAATCATTCTTGCATTTTAAAATAAAACGGTCCTCCCTGGTTTGAGTCTCAACTGACTGTCTATAGTGCTCATTAGTATTAAAATAAACACATTCAGCTTCGGTCATCAGACCAAAAAATACCTTTTCAAAATCTGTTAACCAATGTACAGATTCTATTCCCGAAACTGCAGTTGCCTGAACCTTATCTAACTTCGCTCCTTCCCAAATTGCTATGTGTTCGTTAGTTTCCCTGACGAATAATATCTCCCTGCTTTTTTTATCAATAGCATCTGGAAAAAGCAAAAGGATGGATTCTTCCTGATCTACACCACTGAGGTATAAAATGTCTCTATGCTGTTGAAAGGGCATGGTGCTGTCAGCACTAATAGGGTAGATGTCGTTGGAATTAAAAATCGCAATACTCTTTGGCTTCATTTGAGCCGTGAATTTTGCCCGATTCTTTTTAAACAGCTCGCTTTGTATTTGTTCATATTTCATAAAAAAATTCTTTCCTCAAAAATAAGCATAAGCATGTTTACTTCAAAAAGGAAGATGATATTAAGAAATATTCAGACTCAAATAATTCCTCATTAAATCATTAAATAAACAGAAGTGTACCATTATATTTTTGTCTGCACAACCGTAAATTCATATTTTCACACACTAATGTTTATTTTTAAACGTATGAAATTTAATGTGCCCCTAATTACATTTTTCGCATTTTTTATAAGTATCGCTCAATCCATATCAGGTCAATCGAAAAATATTGAGGAAGCCCTGATGCTAAAAAAGCAAATGGAGGCTAATTCCCTGGTTAAAAATATTCCTTTCTCCAGTATTGGCCCTACAGTAATGAGTGGAAGAGTTGTAGATATTGATGTAAATCCTGATGATCCTACCGAATTTTATGTGGCCTATGCTTCGGGCGGTCTTTGGTATACAAATAATAATGGTACCACATTTTCACCGGTAATGGATAATTCCGCCACACAAAATATTGGGGATATTGCAATCGACTGGGGTTCAGGGACCATTTGGGTGGGAACTGGTGAGAACAATGCTTCACGTTCTTCCTATGCTGGCATTGGTCTCCTAAAATCTACTGATAAGGGTAAATCCTGGGAAAATAAAGGGCTTTTAGATTCTCAGCATATTGGCAGGATTGTGATAAATCCCAATAACCCCAGTGAATTGGTTGTGGGTGTAAGCGGTAATTTATACACTAACAATCAGGAGCGTGGAATTTATAAAACTTCAGATGGAGGTTTTACCTGGGAAAAAACCCTTTTTATAAATGACGCCACTGGTATTATCGACTTGGCTTTTGTCCCTGGAAATTTTAATATTATTTATGCGGCTACTTGGGAAAAAGATCGAAAAGCCTGGAATTTTAAAGGTAACGGTGGTGGTTCTGGTATTTATAAGAGTATAGATGGTGGCAGTAACTGGACCAGGATAAGTGGAGGGAACAGTGGTTTCCCCTCCGGTGAAAATGTTGGGCGTATTGGATTATCGGTATATGATGAAAATACTTTGTATGCAGTCCTGGACAGTCAATTTCGAAGAACAAAGAAGGATATTGATCCTGAAGAATCTGACGGACTCACTAAAGATGAATTTAAGACCATGAGTGTCGACACTTTTCTAAAACTGGATAATAAGGAACTTGATAAGTACCTAAAAAGAAATGGGTTTCAAGAAAAATACAAGGCTGAGAATGTAAAACAACTTATTCAAAGTGGCACTGCCAAACCTCAGGATCTTGCCAGCTATCTTGAAAATGCCAATTCCTTACTATTTGATACCCCGGTTGTTGGTGCTGAAGTATATATAAGCGAAGATGGAGGTTTAACCTGGAATAAAAGAAATGAAAAATATATTGATGACCTTTTTTATAGCTATGGATATTATTTTGCACAGATCAGAGTAGATGCCACAGATAAGAATAAAATTTATTTGGGAGGTGTGCCCATTATAAAGTCAGATGATGGTGGTAAAACCTTCACTTCAATTAATGGGGATAATGTGCATGCAGACCATCATGCTCTATGGGTAAATCCTCAAAAACCGGGACACCTAATTAATGGAAATGATGGCGGAGTAAATATCTCCTATGATGACGGAGCTAATTGGATTAAAAATAATACTCCTGCCGTAGGTCAATTCTACGCTATTAATATTGACTATGAGCAACCTTATAATGTATATGGCGGTCTTCAGGATAATGGTGTATGGAGAGGAGCCCATAATTCTGTGGAGAATAGCAAATGGCAACAGACCGGACAATACCCTTGGAAAATGATTCTTGGAGGAGATGGGATGCAGGTTCAGGTAGACAAAAGGAATTCAAATGTTGTTTACACCGGATTTCAGTTTGGTAATTATTATCGACTTACTTTAAATGAAGATAAAACCACCAGCATACAACCCAAACATGAACTAGGTGAGCAACCTTACCGGTTTAATTGGCAGACGCCAATACTACTTTCTGCACATAATCAGGATATTCTTTACCTGGGGAGTAACAAGCTTCACCGTTCACTTAATCAGGGTGACACCTGGGAAGTTATTTCAGACGACCTTACACAGGGAGGAAAAAAAGGGAATGTAGCATATGGCACTTTAACAACAATCAGTGAATCTTTCTTAAAATTTGGTTTGGTTTATACAGGCAGTGATGACGGTCTCGTTCATCTATCTAAAAACAGTGGTGGCAACTGGGATTTGATATCAGGCGGGTTACCACAAAATCTCTGGGTCAGCAGGGTTGCAGCCTCCAAACATAAAAAAGAACGGATATACGTCACCCTTAATGGTTACCGCAAGGATGATTTTACACCATATGTTTATATGAGCAATGACTACGGTAATTCGTGGAAAAATATTGCTTCCAATATTCCGGCCTCACCAATAAACGTAATAATTGAAGATCCTGAAAATGAAAATCTCTTATTTATAGGTACAGACAACGGACTATACATGTCAGTCAATCAAGGTAATTCCTGGGAATTATTTCAAAACGGAATTCCCAATGTTGCTGTACACGATTTGGTAATTCAACCAGAAGCTAACGACCTATTGGTAGGGACCCATGGAAGAAGTATTTATAAGGCAAATATTTCATGTTTACAGGAAATGAATGAGAAAATCCTTACCAGGGAATTGCATATTTTTAAACCAGATAACCTAAAACACTCTCAAAGATGGGGTAATCCTTATAGTTCCTGGTCAAAACCAAATACTCCCGGAATGGATATCATATTTTATTCGAAAAAATCAACGAATTACTCCGCAAAAGTTTTTTCTTCAGATAAAACGGTTATAAGTGAGTCTGGGCTTAAGGCGGACAAAGGTTTAAATATTATGTCTTTTGATGTGGCATTTTCCAAGAAAGGCAAACTGGATTATTTGAAAAAAAATAAGGTGAAACTTGAAACGGCCAAAGATGGTAAAACCTATTTACCTATTGGGGCCTATGAGGTAGAAATTTCTTCAGGTGCAGCAAGTCAAAAAATTAATTTTAAAATTGAATAAACTTAAAGAACATGCAATTAACATTAAGTATCCCGGCACTTTTATTTCCAGCCATTTCGCTAAGTATGTTGGCTTATAATGCTCGATATTTGGCAATAGCAACACTTATACGTCAACTACATAAACAATATCAGGAAAAGGCATCCCGCGGGTTGGGTATACAGGTCCGTCAATTAGAAAGACGGCTTAAAATTATTAAGAACATGCAGGCTGTGGCAATACTAAGTTTCCTGTTCAGTGCCATTACTATGTTTCTCATCTATATAGAGCTAGATTTCTGGGCCAACCTCATCTTTGGTATTAGTCTTCTTGCCCTTATGGTTTCTTTGGTTTTATCCTTGGTTGAAGTACAACTCTCTACAAACTCCCTTACGATACAGTTGGCAGATATGGGAGATAAAAATGATAAAGAATAATATTAATCGTAATCCATAAATTCATATTAGCTCTGTTTTTTCTGGGTTTATGGCGATTTTCTCTGCGAAAGTCAATCAAACTCTTTGTATTTGAATAAAATCAATCTAAATACCATTCTAATAGGTCCGGAAATTTGTTAATGATTTCCTCTTGACTTAAATTTGGTCAACTAAACTTTAACTAATGAGTTCACTGATTAAATCGTCCATAGCCCGGAAAGTGGTAATGGCACTTTCGGGTCTTTTTTTGGTATTGTTTTTGGCACTTCATGTAACCATTAATTTAACCTCTGTAATTTCCCCCGACACTTTTAACCAATGGTCCCATTTTATGGGCTATAATGGACTGGTACAATACATAATGCAGCCAGTGTTAATTATTGGTGTTATTGTACATTTTGTAATGGGGATAGTTCTTGAGTTTCAAAATATGCAGGCACGGTCAATTAAATACACCAAATACAAAGGAGCTGCCAATGCTCCATGGGTTTCACGTAACATGATAATCACTGGTCTGGTTGTCCTGGCATTTCTCGGCTTACACTTTTATGATTTTTGGATTCATGAAATGACCTACAAATATATAGAGGCCAATCCTGAAGACCCTACACGTTATTTTACGGAAACTGTCGAGAAATTTGCTCCCATATGGAGAACTCTTC
>CBDTVT010000096.1:0-11205 GCA_965364275.1 uncultured Eudoraea sp.
CTGAAGTCTTAACCCGGGAGGACATAGAAGACAGGTTGGCCAATAATTTTGAGCTGTCTAAAAACAAAGAGAAAGTTAGTCGACTTTATTTTTACGGAGCCGGTTGTGGTACAGCTAGAATGAAGAAATTCCTCAAGACTATTTTCAAATCATATTTCCCAAATGCCAAGGCAGAAGTTAAGGAAGATACTTTTGCCGCTATCTATTCTACAACAAAAATTGGTCATCAGGGAATTGTTTGCATTTTAGGTACGGGTTCTAATTGCAGCTATTATGACGGTCACCAATTGTTTCAAAAAGTGACATCTCTGGGTTATATTCCCATGGATGACGGAAGTGGAAATTTCTTTGGGAGGAAATTGATTCGGGATTACTATTTTCATAAAATGCCACAGGACCTGGGAATTAAATTTGACAAAGAGTATGATCTTGATGCCGATGTAATTAAGGAAAATCTTTACAAGCAACCAAATCCGAATACCTACCTCGCTACATTTGCCAGATTCCTGATTGAGAATAAGAAACATCCGTATTGCAAGGGGGTTATAGACAAAGGCCTTCAGCAATTTGTAAATAATTACATAATGCAGTTTGAATTAGCTACCAAAGTGCCCGTTAATTTTGTAGGAAGTATTGCCTATTTTCTTAAGGATGAATTAACAGCCGTACTAGAAAGAAATGATTTGATTGTGGGTGTTATTCGTCAAAGGCCAATTGAAGGGTTGGTAGAATTTCACAAAGAGACTATCTGACGGCGATCATCGAAATCTCCACATTTACAAATTTTGGAAGATTTGAGACTTCAACGGTCTCTCTGGCAGGCGCAGTTTCAGTACTAAAAAATGTGCCATAAACTTCATTAATCTGCGAAAAGCAATTCATATCCTTAATAAAGATGGAGGCTTTAACCACCTGTTCAAAAGACATATCGGCGGCTTCCAGTATCGCATTTAGATTTTCCATACATTGAAGTGTTTCCTTCTTTATATTATCTTCAACGAGTTTGCCGCTTGAAGGATCCAGAGGAATTTGTCCGGAAATATATAGCGTATTACCACTCAAAATAGCCTGGTTATATGGACCAATAGGAGCAGGGGCATTAGGAGTATTTATAATTTTTTTCATGCTTTTAAATTTACCTTTAGCCAGTTAAGCTAATTAAAAAATAGATCAGTATAAACAGGAAAGCTGTTTTTTTCTTTTGGATATTATCTGGGAGGAGGCTGACTTCTATTTTCAAATTTAAGATCCTTAAGAATAGAGCTTTTAATTCCAATAAAAAAGTACCATCTTTCAAAATCACCAAACGGGGTCCAGTCAAAATTCAATTTAAAACTTTTTAGGTCGCGTCTAAAGCGAAGCTGGGTAACTGTAAACCCTTTTCCCACGAAATCATAACCCGATGACACCCCTACGTCCCATCCGGGGGAAAGTGTAATATTCCCTGAAAACATGAGAGAATTGTTCGATATTTGATTCTGTCTGTTACTATTACTATAGGTAACGGCATATTGCAGGCGAAGATCCCATTCTATTTTATTCTGATATATAGGATTCTCTACAATGCCTTCGTCTTGATCGTCAAATCTGCTTTCATCAAAATTATTTGCCTTTCCGAAAAGATCATCAGTTCTGCCCCCACTGGCTGCAACGTAGGCATCACCTTCTGTCGGGTATTCCTCCCGGTCTTTGCTTGGCTGAAAATCTTTACTGTTTAAAGAATAACTTACATTGGCCCTTGCAGAGGTAAGTCTAAGCAGGCTTCCGCCATTATTAATGTTAAAAGTATTTATGCGCCGGCCATTATTGTCAATTGCATAAGGATCCAGGTTGGCACCAAAGTTAATAGACATCTTATTTTCAAGAATATTTGTACCTCCTGTCAGACTTAATGGACTTAAATTAAGAGAATCTGCCTCAAAATTATAACCTGTAGATAAATTAAAACTATTAAGCCACATCACCTTTTTTGGTTCTAGTGCCGTGGAATCTTTGTCACGCACTTTAGCTTCAAGGGTATTGGCAAGAGAAAAACTCAAAGAACTGGATTTACCATTACGGGGTGTCCCATAAAGGGTGTTTTGAAAACGGGTAAACTCAATGGTGTCACCGCTAATTCCATTTATATATTCGTCATAATACTGATCAAACGAAGGAGCCCAGCCGTAACTTACGGAAGGTCTCATTATATGGCGGATAGCCTGTATCTTTTTATCTTCTCCCCTATTAAATGTGCCATATACCGTTGTTCCAATACTGCTGTTAAGACTGTATTGATTGAACCGATCAAATCCCTTTATAGTGTCGGTAACAACTTCCTGAGTTTCTGAATCAAAACGTTGATTAAATGTTTGCAAGGTCCAAATGTCTTCATAATTGCCGCCTACACTCATACTTAAATATTTGGCGACTTTAAAATTTGTACTTATTGGTATCCGATTTCTGGCACCAACTTGGGCATCTTTAAACATTTTTGAGGATCCAAAATCTTCACTGGTGGTTACTATGCTGTTACGGGCATTAAGGTCATATTGAAAATTAATGTTCTGCAAGGCCCCCTTTTTTATACCATCCTCTTTGGCAAACGGAAAAATTCGTTCCAAACTGGCTTGCAGTGTTGGAAGCGTAAGATTTACGGCATCCGTATTTGTATTTTGGTTGTGTGTAGCTGTTAAACTTACATTTACAGAAGGATAGGCCGGGAAAGTCCTGGAATAGGAAATAGATGATGACAGATTATTGATTTGTGTATTAGGTAAATTTTGCTGTAGTAATGAGTTTCTGTAATACTGGCTACTACCCAGGTTAACAGATGCAGACAATCTGGAATTAGGATTGGCTTTTGAATCCTGGGAATGTGCAATTTGAATATTGTAAATGGTGCTCCGGCTGTAATCATCAAACCCCTTTTGACTTGTCACCTGATTTTCATATCTAAAATTAAAATTACCCCTGTACTTATAGCGCTTGGAATAAACAGATTGTGTTCTGAAACCCCAGCTCCCGTTGGTATACAGGTCACCGGTAAGTGTGAGGTCTACATAATCATTAATAGGGACATAGTAACCCAGGTTTTGCAAAAAATATCCCCTGTCAGGGTCGTTTCCAAATGTGGGCATCATTACTCCTGCAGTTCTTCCTGAAGTCAATGGGAAATATGCAAAAGGCAATGCGATAGGGGTAGGTACATCTGCGATATATAAATTACTGAATCCGGCTATAACCTTTTTTTTAGGAACAAATTTTGCCTTTCTAACTCGAATATAATAATCCGGATTTACACTATCTTTAGATGTGGTGAGTTTCCCTTCACTTAAAAAGTATACCGAATCGTTTTCCTTTTTAGTAACCGCAGCATAAACCTTCATGGCATCAGAACCAAGTTGTCCCAGACCTGCCTGCTGTTCTGTTCTGGAATTCCAAATCAGGGCTTTTTGTGTGTCAAAATTAAATCGAATTGAATCTGGAATTACCACGTTTTCTCCTTGTTTAAAATAAGGAACTTGCGAATAATTACCCAGTGAATCTTTAATACGTCCGGCATATACTTCATTTTTTATGTAATCCATAATTATTACACCGGCTTTTAATTCTGTATCCTGATAATAAATTTCAGCTTCGTTATACAGGTAAATTTTTTGATCTTTTTGACTTAATTTAACATAATCCTTCGCCTTATATTTAATTTTATCCGATAGAATTCCTTGTTTGCCATTAATTGAATCTGTCTGGGTAGAATCCGTCAAAACCGTATCTAAAACTACAGGAGCAGGCATTAGCGGCGCAGTAATGGTATCTCCCACAGCTTTAATGGGCAAAGGCTTCAGCAGATCTTCCTGCGCAGAGAGCTGAATAATGCCAATGATAAGCAGTAATAAGAAAAGTAGAGAATGTTTGTTTGATTGCAAAGCGATAAATCCTATTTTTGTAACGGTAAGGCTTCGTTTTTGGTAGTCAAACTTACATATATTTTTTGGTCTGCTTGTAGGACATTACAATAAATTTAACCATAGTAAATGCATGTAAAATCCTTTTAGCAGATGAAATATGATATTTGTATTTTTGATTTGTAATAGAAATAAATCCTAAAGATTTTTACCTTAGGAAAAGATATAAGGCCATTACAATTGTTCCATTTTCTTTAAAATTTAACTCTAAAATATATGAAGTTTAATAAGTTTTTTTTCATTCCCCTGGCAATAACATTTTTCTTGCTGTGCTCATATGATAAAAGAGATTCAGATCCTCATACTGATCAATTTATTGTAGTATTAGACGCAGGCCATGGTGGTCATGATCCGGGCAATTTGGGCAATGGCTATATGGAAAAGAATATAGCCTTAAACATCGTATTAAATGTTGGTAGGAAATTAGCATCCAATCCGGACATAAAGGTTATATATACAAGAAAGGATGATACTTTTGTAGACCTATTTGTTAGAGGAGAAATTGCAAATAAGGCAAATGCAGACCTTTTCGTATCTGTACATTGTGATTCACACACTTCTGATGCCAATGGAGCCGGGACATTTGTACTGGGATTACATGCAAACAAACAGAATTTTGAAATTGCAAAAAAGGAAAATTCCGTGATTTATCTCGAAGATAATTACGAATCTCGCTATGCCGCTTATGATATTAACTCTCCTGAATCTGTAATTGGCTTAACTATTATGCAGGAAGAATTTCTGGATCAAAGCATTATGCTTGGCAAGATGATGCAGGATAATTTTTCTAACAATTTGAGTCGAAATGACAGAAAGGTTAAGCAGGCCGGTTTTATTGTGCTTCATCAAACTTTTATGCCCAGTATCCTTATCGAAACAGGTTTTCTTACTAATAAGTCGGAAGGAGTATACCTAAACTCTAAAAAAGGGCAGGAAGAAATGGGCAATGCTATTGCGGATGCTATTGTTAATTATAAAAATAACACCAGAATTAATCTGGAGGATGCGACATCTTCCGAAGAAATCACGACCACAAAAAATGTAGAGGAGACACCTGTAAATGAGGCAATTGTAGCTGCGGAACCAGAAATATCACCTGCCGCTGATATCAAAAACGAAGCCACGAAAAAGGAAATAATGGAACCAATCGTCGTAGTTTCTTCTGATTTACCTCCAACAGAAACTGCTGTAACTAACCAAAATAAAACCGAGGAAGCTTTAATAAAGGAAGAGGATAAACCATTGCCAAAAAAAGAAGTACCTGAGCAGGAGGTTAGAGAAATACCCTTAACTATTGTTGAAGAACCCATTACTACGCCAATAGTTGATAAGAAAAAAGAAGATGAGGTAAATAAGGAAGAATCCATTACTACACCAATAGTTGATGAGAAAAAAGAAGATAAGGTAAATAAGGAAGAACCCATTACTACACCAATAGTTGATGAGAAAAAAGAAGATGAGGTAAAAAAGGAAGAACCCATTACTAAACCAATAGTTGATAAGAAAAAAGAAGAAGAAGTAAAAAAGGAAGAAGTTGTTTCGGATGCAAAAATAGTCTTCAAAGTACAGTTGTTGGCCAGTTCAAGGGTTTTACCCTTGCTTTCCGAGGAATTTAATGGATTGAGTACCCTTTCAACAGAGCGTTATAAGAACCTTGTGAGATACATGTATGGAAAAACCAATTCATATTCTCAGGCAAAATTATATAAGGCGAATGCTGATGCCAAAGGATATCCTACTTCCTTTATCGTGGCCTACAAGGATGGGAAAAGAATACCCGTTCCAGAGGCCTTAAAATACGTCTCTGAATAATGACAGGTCTTGTAAAATTTATTTCTAATTTTGTTTGTAATCTAAATCTAATCGTTTGAAGCTATCCAGGGAAATCAAAACAGGAATAATCGTTATTGGAGGTATTTTGCTGTTTGTCATGGGCTTCAGTTTTCTTAAAGCAACCCCTATTTTTAATAATAGTAAAACCTTTTACGCGGTTTACAGTCACGTAGGCGGTTTGCAACCCGGAACACAGGTATCCATTAATGGATTCAATGTGGGGAACGTGAATAAAATTACCTTTAAAAATGGTAGCGGTAACCTTCTTGTTACTTTTTCTGTCGACAGTGATTTTGAGTTTTCTAAAAATAGCACTGCAGAGCTCTATGATACAGGGATTATTGGAGGTAAAGGAATACAAATAAATCCGGTATTTGACGGTGCGCCAATTGCAAAATCCGGGGATACATTAGCATCTAATATAAAACCTGGACTAACAGATTTGCTACAGCAAAAAATAGCACCATTACAGTCGAAAATAGAGGGGGCTGTCTCCAATGCGGATTCTTTGTTAATAAACTTCAATGAAGTATTGGATGAAGAGACAAAAAGAAACTTAAGAGAAAGTATCAAGGGGCTTAATAATACCGTTCAAAGTTTTCAATCAAGTGCTGCCACTCTAAATACCATATTAGCGGACAATAAAAATAAACTAGACAGTTCTATTACCAACATTAACACAATTACCACTAACTTTTCAGTACTATCGGATTCTATCGCACAGGTGGGACTGACCAATACTATAAGAAGTTTGGAATCTACAATAAGTAATTTGGATAAAATGTTAGCCAAAATTGAAAAAGGCGAGGGTACACTTGGTAAATTGGTGAATAATGAGGAGCTGTACAACAATCTGTCTGAGGCTTCCAAAGAATTAGACCTCCTTCTTCAGGATTTTCGTTTAAATCCTAAGCGCTATGTAAACGTATCGGTCTTTGGGAAAAAACATAAAGTATATGAAGTTCCGGAAGATGATCCTGCCACAAAAAAAACTAATGAATAGATGCAGTATCTGCCAAATGTAATTTTCCTTATTATTTTATTAGCCGGGATTGGTTATTTCGCCATGAACGTAAAAAAGCTTAGCAGGAATATTAACCTGGGTAGGGGTAGTATGCCTTCAGATAATAAACCACGGCGTTTTAAGAATATGGCCCGTATAGCTTTTGGGCAAACCAAAATGGTGGTAAGACCAATAGCAGGTTTATTACATGTTATTGTTTATCTCGGTTTTATAATTATAAATATTGAAGTTCTGGAGATTATTATTGATGGTATTTTTGGAACCCATAGAGTTTTTGCACCCCTTGGTAAACTTTATAACATCCTTATCGCTTCTTTTGAAGTTCTTGCTCTTTTGGTAATTCTAGCGGTAATTATTTTCTGGTTAAGAAGGAATTTTATTAGGATAAAACGCTTTATTAAGCCTGAAATGAAAGGTTGGCCAAAAATGGATGCCAATCTTATTTTATATATAGAATTGGTTTTAATGGCTTTATTCCTAACAATGAATGCTGCAGATTATCAACTTCAGCTTATGAATGCACCCCATTATACCAAAGCTGGACTTTTCCCTGTAAGTCAATTCATGAACTCCATTTTCGATGGAATGTCTGTAAGTAATATTATACTGATAGAACGCTCTGCCTGGTGGATGCATATCGTTGGAATATTGGCCTTTCTGAATTATTTGTATTATTCAAAGCATCTTCACATATTACTTGCCTTTCCAAATACCTATTTTGGAAAACTTACTGCTCCGGGTCAGTTTGATAATCTTGAAGCAGTAACCAAAGAAGTGAAATTAATGATGGATCCTAATGCTGATCCGTTTGCGGCACCTGCGGAAGATGCCCCCGCTCCGGATAAATTTGGAGCTTCTGATGTTATGGATCTTAGTAAGGTGCAGTTATTGAACGCATATACATGTACAGAATGCGGACGGTGTACCAGCGAATGTCCCGCAAACCTTACAGGTAAGAAACTATCACCAAGGAAAATAATGATGGATACTCGTGATAGGTTAGAGGAGGTTGGAAGTATTATGGATGCCAATAAAGGAAAATTCGTTGAAGATGGTCGTCAATTATTGGGTGATTTTATTTTACCTGAAGAATTATGGGCCTGTACTTCCTGCAACGCATGCGTGGAAGCTTGTCCGGTAAGCATAGACCCATTATCTATAATAATTAGTATGCGTCAGTATCTGGTTATGGAACAATCGGCTGCGCCAAGTGATCTCAATGTTATGATGGGAAATATTGAAAATAATGGAGCACCCTGGCCATTTAATCAAATGGACAGGCTTAATTGGGCCGATGAATCTTAAAAAGCATAATTAACAAGATCATGAATGAAGAGTTGAAAGTACCGACTATGGCAGAGCTATTTGCTGCAGGTAAGCAGCCTGAAGTTTTATTTTGGGTGGGTTGCGCTGGTAGTTTTGACGACCGGGCCAAAAAAATTACAAAGGCTTTTGTGAAAATACTTCAGAAGGCTAATGTAAGTTTTGCGGTTCTTGGAACCGAAGAAAGTTGTTCCGGGGATCCCGCAAAACGGGCAGGAAATGAGTTTTTGTTCCAAATGCAGGCGGTAACCAATATTGAAGTGATGAATGCCTACGGAATAAAAAGTATTGTAACCGCTTGTCCCCATTGTTTTAATACTATAAAAAATGAATATCCGGGATTAGGAGGTAATTACAAGGTTATGCATCACACCCAATTCATAAATATGTTATTGGAAGATGGAAGAATTACCCTGGAAGGTGGCAGCTATAAAGGGAAGCGTATTACCTTTCATGATCCTTGTTACCTTGGAAGGGCCAACAACGTATATGAGGCGCCAAGAAATATCATAAAAAAACTGGATGCCCAACTGGTAGAAATGAAGAATTGCAGGAAAAAGGGCTTATGTTGTGGGGCAGGGGGAGCACAAATGTTTAAAGAACCAGAGCAAGGAGATAAGGATGTGAACATTGAGCGTACTGAGCAGGCCTTGGAAACTCAGCCAGAAATTATTGCTGCAGCCTGTCCGTTTTGCAATACTATGATGACCGATGGAGTAAAAAATAAGGAAAAAGAAGCTTCGATAAAGGTAATGGATATCGCTGAGATGATAGCCAATGCCGAGGATCTTTAATCAGATTAAAAGAATTGTTTTGACTATATAAATTCAATTAAAATGAAAAAGAAAAAATGCTGGTAAATTTTGAATCATTAACCGAAATGGCAAGAGTTTGGATATACCAGGCTAACAGAAGTTTTTCGGAAGAAGAACTTGTTGAAATAACAGCTGCCCTGGACAGATTTATTTCTGAATGGACTGCCCATGGAAGCGACCTTAAGGCAGGATATGAAATTAAATATAAACGCTTCATTATAATTGCTTTGGATCAGGATTTTGCCTCTGCTTCAGGCTGTTCTATTGATGCATCGGTACATTTCATCCAACAGCTCGAAAAGCAATATGATGTAGAGTTATTGGATAAGATGAATGTTTCCTACAAACAAGGCATGTATATTGCATATAAACCTTTAGGAGATTTTAAGAAAATGGCTAAGGATAAGGCTGTTTCTAAAAACACTATAGTTTTTAATAATTTGGTTACCAATAAATATGAATATTTAAATCATTGGGAAGTACCAGCATCTGATAGTTGGCATAGCCGTTTTATGTAAAATTGTGTTTATAGCCTGATTAGACCCTTTTGCCACTCTAATATCCCACCACGGCTGCATTAATGAACAAAAAAACAATATTTAATTTTGTTTTAAGTTAGTACCTAGAATATAATATTTATGGGGAAATACCTACTTTCTTTTCTATTCTTTGCTTTATTACTGGTTGCCCGAGGTCAATATTCACCGCTGGTGACTGCAGATACTTTGTCCCAGATTGAGTGGGTCAATGACAATTATAGTGCTATGTCCCTGGAAGAAAAGATTGGGCAATTGTTTATGGTAATAGCATCTTCTAGGGAAGATAAAGCTGCGGCACAAAGAATTAAGGGATTAATAAGGGATCACGCAATAGGAGGATTGATTTTCTCAAAAGGAGGCCCTATGCGGCAGGCTAAACTAACCAATGAATACCAGTCCTTATCAAAAATACCTCTTCTAATTGGAATGGATGCTGAATGGGGCTTGGCAATGAGACTCGATTCAACGTACGCATTCCCATGGAACATGACCCTGGGTGCAATAGCAGATACTGCAATTGTTTCAAAAGTGGGGTATCAAATAGGCAGGCATGCAAATCGACTAGGGGTTCATATAAATTTCGCACCTGATATCGACATAAATATGGATCCGAGAAACCCGATTATTGGGAATCGATCTTTTGGTGAAGACAGAGAGAATGTTGCATTAAAAGGGATTGCTTTTATGAAAGGCATGGAAAGTGCCGGAGTACTATCAAGTGGGAAACATTTTCCGGGTCATGGGGATACTTTTGTAGATTCACATAAATCCTTGCCTACTTTAGATTTTACAAGGCAACGATTAGACAGTATTGAATTGTATCCTTATAAAAGGCTTATAAAAGAGGGACTTAGCAGCGTTATGGTTGCGCATTTAAATGTACCGGAATTAGAGCCTGAAAAAAAGCGACCTTCATCTTTATCCAAAAAGATTATTACCAATTTGCTTAAAAATGAATTGAAATTTGAAGGCCTGGTATTTACTGATGCACTTAATATGAAAGGAGTCTCGGACTTTGCAAGTAACGGGATAACTGAATTAGAAGCATTTTTATCGGGCAATGATATATTGCTAATGCCTAAGGATTTTGTAAAAAGTAAGAATACCTTTTTAAAGGCCTATAAGAAAGGACTAATATCTGAGCAGCGCCTGGCATACTCCGTGAAAAAAATATTAATGGCCAAATTCAAAGCGGGGTTACATAACTACAGTCCGGTAGATACAAATAATCTCCTTGAAGACCTTAATAGTCCTGAAAATGATGTAATCTATGAAGAAGCAATAGAGAGTGCAATAACGGTAATTAGCGATAGGCTAAACCTTATTGGTATCAAAAAACTTGAAAACAAGAAAATTGCCTATGTCAAATTTGGTGATGGTATAAATACACCATTTTTGGAGACCTTAAATAAGTACGCTAAAGTAACGCAGGTAAATGGCAAAGATATTGCCACCCTTAAAAAGAAACTTTTTGATTTTAATCTGATCATAATAGGGCTTCATAAGAGTAATGAAAGTCCCTGGAAACCATATAAATTTTCTCAAAAAGAACTTTTTTGGCTTCAGGAAATTTCCAGGCAAAGGACTTCTAACGTTGTCCTTACTGTATTTTCCAAACCTTATGCGCTATTGGATGTTGTCTCATTTAACGGTATAGACGGTGTAATTGTGGCCTATCAGAATAGCAAACTTGCTCAACAGAAAGCAGCGGAAGTGCTGTTTGG
>CBDTVT010000097.1:0-11138 GCA_965364275.1 uncultured Eudoraea sp.
ATAGAAGAGAGCGAGTTATCACTAATTCAAAACAGATTTGTAGTAAATAGTACGCTAATTTACCTCTGCGAACATGGTTCCTGCAAGTTACCAACTGAAGATATTGAGCAAGTATTAAATCAGCTTAAATAGAATTACTAATTTCTCAAAAAAAAGAATCTATGAAAGACTTATCCAATTATGACCAACATATAGAGAACGCCATAAACTGGTTCTGGGACGTTTTTCCCGATATGATCACAGCTGTTATTATTTTAATAGTTGGTTTATGGTTTATAAAATTCATTAACCGTCTAGTACGTAAATTTTTTGAAAGGAAAGATTATGACCTTGCGCTGGAGTCTTTTCTTATGCAATTGATTAATGTAGGACTAAAGGTTGTTCTCTTTGTTGCAGTGGTTACACAGTTAGGAGTGGCATCTTCTTCCCTACTTGCGGTTGTAGGATCTGCGGGTCTTGCCATTGGGCTAGCGCTGCAGGGCTCTTTGGCCAACTTTGCCGGTGGAATTTTAATATTATTTTTCAAACCCTTTAAAATAGGAGATTTTATTTCCGCCCAGGGCGTAGATGGCACCGTAAAGGAAATCACCATTTTCACTACCAAACTAAATACATTTGGTAATCAGGTAGCTATTATTCCAAACGGACAACTCTCTAACAATAACATCATTAATTACAATGCGGAAGAAACCAGAAGGGATAAAATTGATATAGGTATAGGTTATGGCTCCAATATAAAAGAAGCTAAAGATATTCTGCTACAAATATGCAAGGAACAAACAACTATTCTAAAAGAACCCGAGCCACAAGTTTTTGTAGGCGCATTAGGAGATAGTTCTGTAAATCTCACCCTGCGTTTCTGGGCTAAAAATGAAGACTTCTGGGCAGCTCATTTTTTTGTAATTGAAGAGCTTAAAAGTAGATTTGACGAATCAAATATCGAAATTCCATTTCCACAAAGAGTGGTTCATAATCCGGATTAAAATCGGCGTCCAATTTTGTTAGTCTTTAATTCAGAGAAAGATTTTTATTTCTTGCTTTGCTGAATAATAAAATCCTTTAAATAATCCGGTTCAAAATAAGCGGTGTTTTCAAAGTTATTCCCGTTGAATGCGTAATGGGATAATTGACACATTTCTTTGGCTGAAGGTATAATAGAATCGTCAAATACAAAATTCGGGTGTTCCAATATTTCCCGACACTTAACTGCTCCGCTTCCGATAATATATACCTTTCCCTGAGACGCAAATTGTGCAAATGAATTTGGCTCAATCTCCTCTACCTTAGTTTCCCTTATTCTGTCATAATTGGCATTATATACCGCAGAATACACTTCCATGCGTCTTGCATCCAGAACAGGAATCACAACACCATCCTTTATTTTAAGCTGAGAGGCCATACTTTCTAAAGTGGAGATCCCAATAAGAGGAAGGTCTAAGGCAAAACAAAGTCCTTTTGCCGCAGAAACACCTATCCGTAATCCGGTATAAGAACCCGGGCCTTTACTAACGGCTATCGCATCGAGATCATCAGTAGAGAGGGAAGCTGCCTCCAGAGCTTCCTTTATAAAAAAGTGTAAGTCTTCAGAATGCGAGTAGGAAGCGCTATTATGTTCCCTTAATGCAATCGTGCGACCATCTTTACCAATGCTTACTGAACAATTGGTGGTTGCAGTCTCAATATTTAGAATTATTGCCATAACTATGGGGCAAATATAAAAAGACCTGTTGGGGTTTAACAACTCAACAGGTCCAAACTAATTTAAAATTATTTTTAATCAATTACAATAGGAAGTCCAAAGTAGAATTCCAATACTTTAATTCTAAACACGTAGTCGTATTTTGTGCGTATCACTTCAGCCTCCGCATTGTCCACTCTGGCCTGCGACTGGCTATAATCAAATGAGTTCATAATACCAACATCAAATCTTTCTTTGGAGTAATCCAGAGCCAATGCCCTCGCTTCCCGGGTCTTAAGGGCGGCTTCATAGGCCTTGGAGCTATTAATAACATCTACATAGGCCTGATTTATACTTGTTTCCAGGTCCAATTTATTCTGTTCTAGCTGAAGTTCGGCCTTTTTAACATCTATTTGAGAGCGTTTAATGCTATTCCGTGTACTAAAACCATTGAAGACAGGTATGTTAATTTGTACTCCATAGCCAGTACCGTCATTAATCCAAAGCTGTTCTCCAAAGGGGATTACTTGCCCTGTTATAGGATCAAGAAATTGATCGGAATAACGTGTATTGTAATTAAAAAATGCGCTAAGTGTTGGATAAGCTAATCCTTTTGCCATGGATAAATCTTTTTCTGCCAATTTTACATTGGTCTCGAAAAATTTGGTCTCATACCAATAACTCATGGCTTTATCAAAAATAACCTTTGGTGAGTTTTTCAATATTTCAGCGGGAGGTACTTCAAATTCTGCATCAGAAATATCAAAGTTTTCATAATCTGTGATCTGCAGTAACTGTGCCAAATTAATTCGAGAAATAAGCACTTCATTTTCAGCATTTATAATTTGCTGTTCACGAGTTGCCGCAGTGGCCTCTATTTCCAACAAGTCTCCTCTGGCGACCACACCTGACTCAACTAATTCCTTTGTCTTATTTAAATCCTGTTCCGTTATAGCATATAAGGCTTTTGCAACTTTCGTTGCTTCCTTATTGGACAAAATACTTAAATAATTTATGGCCACATTTAAACGAATATCGTTTACCAGATCATCTAAACGGTATTGGTTAGCAATTGCGTTAAGTTTTGCTCTGTTAAGCCTGTGTATATTTCTAACTCCATCAAATAAAAGTACTGAGGAGGTAACACTTCCGGAAGAGGTTATTTGGGTAGTGTTCACAGGTTGATTATTAGTTGGGTCGAAAGACAATCCCGTATTGCTCTGACCATTCAACGTCCCATTTAAATCGGGAAGAAAGGCCCCAATGGCATCCGATTTGTCAATGTAAGAATTCTCCAGGTCCAATTCAAATTGTTGAATGGAGAGGTTATTTTCTACCGCATAAGTGACGCATTCTTCAAGGGTCCAAATCTTTTTCTGTGCTATTGCCATTCCAATCGCACATAGGAATAATAGTGCAGTTAGTTTAAATTTCATCTGTCGTTTTTTGATAATTATTATTGATTGACTATTCGTATTTAAGTTAATTAATCTTCTTCTTCACTTTCCTCCTCTTCGTCTTCACCTTTTTTTATCGGCTCTGTTTTGTTCCAGATTTTTACTTCATCTTCCTCAGTTAAGCCCGAGATAATTTCCACGTTAACCCCATCGGAAATTCCTATTTCCACTTCTTTTCGTTCAAATTTCTGATCGCCCACAGCAATTTCAACATAGGGTTCATCTGTTTCCTTATCAAATTGCAGGAGTGCTTCAGGTATTACCATAACACTATCTTTTTTCTCAAGCACCAGTGATGCATTAGCACTGTATCCTGCCCTGATCATAAAATCTCCTTCCACAACCATATCGCCTTCTATTTTAAATTGCACGGCACCTGATTCTTCTATTCCTTTTGGTGCGATGAACTTTAACTTTGCTTCAAATTTTTGATCATCAATGGCTCCCAAACTAATTTCAAGGGGCATGCCTATTTCTAGTTTCCCTACTTCCCCTTCATCAACCTTTCCTTCAAAAATCATCTTGCCCAAATCGGCAATGGTAGCAATGGTTGTACCATCATTAAAGTTATTGCTCTGAATTACCTGATCTCCTTCCCTTACCGGAATTTCCAACAATGTGCCGGCAACCGTTGCCCGAATGTTGGTATTTGCACTTGAAGAACCTCCGGCAGAACCTCTTCTAATAATCTGATAATCTGCACGAGCATTGTCTAACTCCTGAACGGCCTGATCATATTGTAACTGCAAGACGTTAAAGTCCTGGCTGGAAATAACCCCTTTATCAAATATGTCCTTATTTCTTTTATATTCAATTTCGGTATTTTTTAAAGAAATCTCAGCATTCCTTACCCTTCCACGGGCCTGATTCAAGGATTGCTCATTGGGTACCACTTTTATTATGGCAATTAAATCTCCCGCCTTAACCAGAGCCCCTTCTTCCAGATAGATTGTTTCAATAATTCCAGAAATTTGAGGTTTGATCTCAATCTCATCCTCCGGGATTACTTTACCTGTGGCTACCGTTTTCTTCTCAATATTTGAAATAAATGGGTTTTTTGTTTCGTATGTTATGGCTGATTTGCTATTGGATTTGATAAAAAAAGCAGCAGCCCACAATGCTCCGAGCCCCAGAATCCCAATCAATACATATTTTACAATTTTATTCATCTTAATCTAATATGTTAGTATATAGTTAATGGTTTTGTTTATTCTTCTCTTAGCGCATCTATGGGTTTAATACTAACAGCCCGCTGCGCAGGAATTGAACCTATTAGTGTTCCCAATATTATCATGATAGCTAAGGCTCCCAGGACGTATGGTATAGGAACGGTTGGATTCGTATATGGAAAATTGATATCCTTAGTGAGGTTATTGATCAAACTTAAAACACCGGCCCCAAGAATAATACCTATAACTCCGGCAATCATTGTAAGAAATACAGATTCTAAAATAATCAGAGAACGTACTTCTCTTGGTGTTGCACCTAAAGCACGGCGAATGCCTAATTCCTTGGTACGCTCTTTAACGGATATTAGCAGGATATTACCAATTCCAATTACCCCGGCCAGGATTGTGGCAACTCCAACAATTAAGGACAAAAAGGTTATCCCATCTGCAAATCCCATAATCTTATTAAATATCTCACCAAGATTAAAGGCCCCAAATGCGCGTTCATCTTCCGGGTGAACTTTATGAATACTTCTTAAAACAGCTTTAATATCTTTTTCTACCTGAATAACGTCGGCATCGTCATATGCCGCTATAGTAAAAAATTGAACTTCCTCTCCTGTATTGTAAAGTTTTTTGAAGGTAGTAAAGGGAATAAAAATATCTCCATCCGTTCCAAATGGCGTCGTTTGCGCAAATTTATGAACGCCGACGACCTGAAAATAAATATTTTCTACCCTAATATAAGCACCTATAGGATCTTCATCCTCATCAAATAATTCCTGTTGAGTACGATCACCAATAACACAAACTTTTCTCGCCTGAGCAATATCTTCATCGTTAATAAATCTTCCATTATCATAAATTTTCTGGGTGGCAATTTTTGCTATTTCCGGAAAGTATCCATATACGGCATAACTATTAGATTTAATCCCTCTTACGGTAAGCGCAGACGCCCCTCCAAATGCACCTTTTGTATTTACAGGTGCTATATATTGTATTTCAGGAATTCTATTTTTCAAGACCTCAGCATCATTCACTTTTATCCGTATTATTCTACCTGTTTTAAAACCTGCGTAAGGCATACTGGTACTTTGAGACCAGGCCCAAATGCTATTTTTGGCCACCGTTTCGAAGTTTTTTTCAAAACCGTTGTCCATTCCTTTTGCGGCCCCTGCCAGAGCGATATAGATAAAAATACCCCATAACACTCCTATGACAGTAATTATAGTCCTGGTTTTATTCTTTCCGATAGATCCGAAAATTTCCTGCCAGGTATTTTTGTCAAAAAGAAATCGAATACTATTCATCTCGTAATGCTATTATAGGTTTAATACGTGCTGCCCTTTTGGCCGGAATATAGCCGGCAATTGCACCAAATATTATTAAAACCAGGGTTGCAGATATTGCAACAGCAGTATTTATATATGGATTGGTAATGAAATAATCCTCAGCCAAACTCTCTCCTAAAGAAGTGAGTAGTGCAATTCCAATTAGCATCCCTGTAAAGCCCGATATTGTTGTAATAAAAACCGATTCAAGTAAAATTGTACTGATTACTGCTTTTGGAGTAGCGCCTAAGGCTTTTCGGATTCCCAATTCCTTGGTACGTTCCTTAACGACAAACACCATGATATTACTTATTCCTATAATGCCGGCAATTATGGTCCCAAAAGCCACAAAAGCGACTATAATTTGAAGTACCCGTGCAAATTGTTGATTTTGCTGTAATTGATCTGCAACGTTTCTGATGAAAATTCCATTTTGATCTTCAGGATTTATGAATTTCTTGTCCTTAAAGAATTTATCCAAACTACGTTCGAAAGCCATGGCTCCCAAATAACCCATTTCTGGTTTAAAGGCCACAACCATCTGGTCTATTTTATCTGTGTTTTTTTCAATTAGCTGGAGCGTTGTATAAGGAATATATATTCCACGTTCTTCCCTATCTCCTCCATCGTCCTGAAAAACACCAATGACTTTAAAAACACTTCCACCAACATCCAAATATTTACCAAGCGCATTTTTAGATCCAAATAGGTCCTGTTCCACTAAACGCCCAATCACCGCATGCTTTGTCTTCTTTTTAATATCCTCTACATTTAAATACCGGCCTTTCATAATAATTGTCTTCTCAGCAAATTGGTGGCCCCAATCTACCCCAGTGGTGTTATAATTGTCAGATTCTTCCTCGAATTTCACCAACCTGCTTCTTGTAATTCTAGGGGTTACATATTCCAGAAACATTGGGAAATTCTTTTTGATATCCGCCAGGTCGCTATTTTCAAATTCAATTCGCCTCATTGATTTATACCCCTTATACGGGAGTGTGGTTTTTCCCGGAAAAAGATAGAGTACGTTAGTGGCGTCTTCCTGGAAAAATTTGTCGAAGGTGTTAATTAGTCCGTTTCCCAGACCAAAAAGTGAAACAAAAATTAATATCCCCAGAGCCACAGTAAAACCTGAAAGGAAGGTCCTAAGTTTATTTTTTTGAATAGTTTCAAATATCTCGTTCCAGGTGTCTCGGCTAAACATACGCTGATGCCCTTACTTGCTTAACTTTTTCGTCTTTAATAATAACTCCATCCTTCAGATATACGATCCTTTTACACATATGGGCAATATCATCCTCGTGGGTAACAACCAAAATGGTATTACCCTGATCGTTAATTTTCTGAATTAAGTCCATGACTTCATATGAGGTCGTACTGTCCAATGCTCCGGTAAGCTCATCGGCCAGTAAGACTTTGGGTTCAGCAACCATTGCACGGGCAATCGCTACCCGCTGTTTTTGACCCCCTGAAAGTTCACTTGGCAAATGGTGCGACCATTCCTTTAACCCCACCTGCTCCAAATATTTCATCGCTTTCGCCTGCCGTTCTTTTCTTGGAACTCTCTGATAATATAAAGGCAAGGCCACATTTTCAAGGGCGCTTTTGTAATTGATAAGATTAAATGATTGAAAAATAAATCCCAAAAATTTATTCCGGTAATTGGCAGCTTTAGTCTCATTGAGATTTTTTATTGGCACACCATCCAGTGTGTATTCTCCGGAATCAGCCACATCAAGCATACCAAGAATATTCAATAGTGTAGATTTGCCAGAACCAGATGAGCCCATAATTGCAACTAATTCTCCTTCTTCAACAGTGAAATTTATCCCTTTTAAAACATGCAGGACATTACTGCCCATCTTATAGGATTTGTGCAAATCTTTTATTTCAATCATGGTTAGTGTCTTAAGTTATACTAATTCAAAAATTCAAACCCGATAATAGGACAGGCAAGTTGTTAAAATGTTACAAATAATCTTCAAAATATTTTGTTAAAAAGCTATCCTCCAAACTCATCGGGTTTCACCTCATTCCATACTTTTATCTCATCTTCTTTTTCCAGACCAGACTTCACTTCTACATAAATTCCATCGCTAATTCCCAATTCTATGTCCCTTCTTTCGAATTGCTGATCCCCGGTAGCAATTTCCAGAAATGGCTTTTTGGTTTCAGGGTCAAATTGAACCAGCGCTTCTTTTATAGAAAGGACACTATCTGCTCTATCCAGTATTATTGATGCATTGGCACTTAGACCCGCCCGAATAAAGATTGAATCCTGCTTCTTTAAGGTTCCTTTAATTTCGAATTGAATAGCTCCATTTTCCTCATTACCCTTAGGAGCAATATAATCCAAAATAGCATCAAAAGTTACATTTTCAAGTGCTCCAATGGTAATTTCCAATGGCAGGTCCTCCTTTATCTTTCCCACCTCAGATTCATCTACCTTTCCTTCAAAAATCATTTTATCTACGTCCGCAATAGCCGCAATAGTGGTTCCTTCATTAAAATTATTACTTTCAATCACCTGGTTACCTACTTCTACAGGTACTTCCAAAACCATTCCGGTCACAGTAGACCTGATCAAGGTGTTTGCGGCATTGCCAAAACCTTTGGTAGTTCCTGTTTTAACAATATCATATCTTTTATTTGCTGCACTATAGGATTGTTTGGCCTGGTCATAACTTACCTGTGCTCTTTCCAGATCAACTTTTGAGATTACCCCTTTGTTAAAAAGACTACTTTGCCTATCAAAATTTCGCCTTTGGTCATCCAATGAAATTTTAGCCTCATCAATACTATTTTTGGCGTCATTAAGTGCATTAAGGTTTGGCACCACTTTTATTTTTGCCAGTAAGTCACCAGATTTAACGAAATCTCCCCCCTCGACAAAAATTTCCTCAATAACGCCTGAAATATTGGGTTTTATAAGAACTTCTTCTAAAGGTAGTATACTACCGGTGGCCACTGTTTTTTTGATAATGGTCTGGGTAGAAGGTTTCTCGGTTTCATATACAATTGGATCTTGTTCATTCTTTTGATAGAGGTAATACATAGATCCTCCGAAAGCCACAAAAATGACAATTAGAGTGATAATAGTTACTGACTTTTTCATTTTTTATAGTTTAAATGATTGATGTTTCGAATTTATTCTGTTCTTAAAGCATCTATTGGCTTTACCTTTATAGCACTTTGAGCGGGAATAAAACCTGCAAGTAATCCTGACAATACCAGAATGAATAGCGCCACAGTAACTACACCTAAGCTTACACTGGGATTTAAAAACATATCCACAGGGCCATTAGCATCTAATAAGGCATTAACACCATAAATAAATAGAGCACCAATAATAATTCCCGCCATTCCTGATATAATCGTAAGAAAAATTGACTCCAAAAGAATCTGCTTTTTAATAGACCAGGGATCTTCACCTAATGCCCTGCGTATCCCTATTTCCTTCGTCCTTTCCTTAACTACAATCAACATAATATTGCTCACTCCGATTATTCCGGATAATAAGACTAAAATCCCTACGAAATAGGCGATAAAACTCATTGCTCCGAATAAGCTTTCTACTCTGTTATACTGTTCATATAAATCAAAATAACCAACTGCCCTTGTGTCTTCAGGATGTATTTTGTGTTTGGTTTTCATTAAATTAACAATATCCTCCTTTTTACTGGAAATTGAAGTTCCATCGTGGGCTGTAATAGCCATCCAACCTACATCATTGCCCATATTAAATGCCTGTGAAAAAGAAGTAAAGGGTACAAATATTTCTTTTTGGGCTTCTTCCCCATCGCCATCATTACTCTTCTTCTTATAAGTGCCCACTACCATAAAATTTACTCCCTGAATCTTAATATAGCTTCCCATTACTGCCTCACCCTTATCATAAAGCTCATTTCTAACCCCGGATCCAATAATTGCTATTTTCCGTTTTTCCCTAATATCATTCTGATTTATAAAACGTCCTTCTGTAATGGTCATGGGATCCTGGTTGATTATCTCAGGATAGTCGCCATATACGTTATATGCTCCGGTATTTAGACCTCTTACCACATTATTGTCATTCCCAAATCCACCTAATTGATTTCTGGGTGATATAAACCGCAGATTCGGTACATTATCACTTATGCTCTTTACATCTTCTACCTTAAATCTAAATCTTCTTCCAATTGGTAAGCCCATATGGGCTTTTGTGGTACTGCGTGTCCACATAAACATGGTATTTGTTGCAATATCTCCAAAATCTGCTTTTATACCGTTTTCCAGACCTTTTCCTGCAGAAAGTAAAATAATTAATATGAGTATCCCCCAGAAAACGCCAAAAGAGGTAAGTACAGTTCTGAACCAATTAGTGGTCAGCACTTCTAAAATTTCTTTCCAACGATCTCTACTAAACATATTCTCAATATATTATTCGTCTTTTAAGGCTTCGATAGTATGAATACTTGCCGCCCGCCATGCGGGGAAAAACCCTGCAACTGCTCCGGCAAAAATCAGAACCAGAACAGTAGAAATGGCAACATTAAAATTAACCGAAGGGTTAAGGATGTAATCCACTTCAATATATGGCCCTACTATTTCCAAAAGCCCCATACTAAAAATAAGTCCTGCAAAGCCGGAAATGGCTGTTACAAAAATAGATTCATGCAAAATCATTCCTACAATCGACCAAGGTTTTGCTCCCAAGGCTTTTCGGATTCCTATTTCTCTTGTTCTTTCCTTAACCACAATCAGCATGATGTTACTTACACCTACAACCCCTGCAATGATCGTACAGATCCCTACAAACCAGAAAAAGAACTTAATATTTCCTGTGAGACTATAGTAGCGCTTCGCTTCTTCCAATGCACTCCATACCTGTATTGCACCGGTATCTTCAGGTGCCACTGTATGAACCTGCTGCAGGTGTGCCTGTAAATTTTCCTTAAAAGCTACAGCCTGAACCACAGCCTCGTCAAAGTTCTCCACCATTGGCATTGTGTAGCTCATATTATTAATTCGGTCTCCTCCGTTAAATACTCGCTGTGCAGTAGTAATAGGGATATAAATACGCTCTTCTTCCCGATCCTCCCTCTCGGAATATATCCCAACAATTTTAAATAATACGCCTGATATATTTATGTATTCTCCCAAAGGGGTTTCAACGTCCTCAAATACATCGTGTTTAATTTTATTTCCTATAATAGCGACCTTAGCGGTATTTACTTCATCCTGGTAATTTAAAAATCTTCCTTCAGACATTTTTGCATTTTCAATAAACTGAAAATCATAGGAAACGCCCTGTATCCCATAAACCAAGGCCTCTTTTCCATAATTCACTGAGACATTTCGCACAAATACCCTAGGCGATTTGTATTCAACTTCATCTCCAAACAAGGCCAGGGAAGATGCATAATTTTCGTTTTTTAGTTGGATACTCCTACCCGGGTTAAGTCCTTTAAATTCTTTGGATGTAACTCCTGGCCAAACCCACACACTGGTAGCCGAATCCTCT
>CBDTVT010000098.1:0-11097 GCA_965364275.1 uncultured Eudoraea sp.
ACTTGTGAATTGGTGGAAGCATTAGGAGGCAAAGTAATACAATGTAATTTTTTACTGGAGTTGATGAACCTTAAAGGTGCGGCTAAATTAAATGGTTACCTGACTAAATCATTGGTCAGTTTTTAATCCAGGGCATTGGTAGTAATAAAGTAACGCCACCCAATAATGGCCATTTGATACTTGGAGGCTTTGGAAAGGTCTAATCTCTTTTTAGTAAAGGAAGGTAATATCAGTTTGTTAATCTTGGCAAGAAGCTTAAAGAGTCCTTTTTTCATGTATGGCTTTTTGCAAATATACTATCTTATACAGAATGCAAATGAACGCATAGGGAGCTTATTTTATATAAGTATATCCTAAACTCTTATTAGGTTATTATTAGTATCAGGGAAACCAGTACGAATATAATTATCTTGGCAATAGTGATCATAACTTGTATTTTATAAGGTTAAAAAAAATCTTTTTGATTAATTAAAAATCGAAGATATTGCAATCCAACCTACCTCTGCAAGGAAATCATCAAAAATTAATGCGATTGGATACAGTATTGTAAGTAAAATGACGAAATGAATTTTAAATTTGTTATAGTAGCCTTGCTGAGTGTTTCAAATAGCAATATGTATTTATCTAAAAAGTTAAATATTGTAACTTTTGTAGGGGGTATATTCAACCTTTTTTGAAATGCAAGGGGTTTTTATAGGTAAAAAACACCTTTTTTGTCTATTCCGTCATGAAATAAAAAAATACCGATCAGAAACGTGATCGGCATTTTAAGTGTATAAATATTTAATTTAGGTTCGTTCAGAAGCTAGTTCTCCTTTTTGGTTTTAATTTCTATTACCCCATCTTTTGCTTTTTTCCCATACTTTTCAACTGCCTTATCACCTTTGTAAACATTTATGGTTTCAATCTTATTGGGGGATAAAGATTTAACATCTTCTTTGCTGCCTTCTTTTCCGTCAATAATATAGAGTTGATCATTATCATCATCAGTATCAATAAAGAAAAATCCATTTCCATCTTCACTTATTACTTCAATATCATCCTCATCATCTGTATCCTTTACTATTAATACCTTGGTATGTCCACCGGATGAGCTTTTTTTCTCTATCCGAACATGTTTGCCATGTATCTTATCTTCTTCCTCCATTTCCTCAAAGGCTTCGCGGGAAACTTCTTTACCATTAACAATAATTATTTCCTTGCCATCATCCATTTTTATTTCAATATGCTTATGCTCCTCCTCATCGCTAAACACCCAGGTGTTAACATCAGTTTCTTTATGTATAAGCTTGTGCTTTGACTTATTATCACCCATAAAAAAGGAGTTGTTATCTTCATCATAAACAATAGTTATGGGATCAATGGGTTTGCCATCGTTGTCAAATTCAGCGGAGCTGCTGAATTTTTTGCCGTCCTTCTTCTTAGAGCGCATATCAATTTCGATATTTATAATCTCATTCTTATCATTATGTACTACTGTATAAGAGAAATCTATTCCCTTGGCGGAAAGATCTTTTTTAAGCTCCTCCAGCTCTTCATTTGTGGTGTCTTTATTTATTAGGATTTTAATGGTTTTAAAACTTTCTGCAGCTATAACAGCAGAACCCTGTGCTGTCTTCGGCACGTAGATCGTATGCGTGTTAAAACTTAAGAGGAAAACTGCTAAGGCAGGCAGTATTAGTGCCATTTTAAGTAAATTTCTTTTGTGTGATTTTGATTTGTGTAACATGATTATTCGTTTTTTGATTAATGAACTGTAAAAATTATTGGTGATTGGTGTAAAAAATTGATTTCCGGATACTTTGAGCAAAGCGTATTTATATGCCCTGCCAGAGACAACACTTTGTATAGCTGTATCGTCTGCTAAAAACTCAAGATTTTGTTCAATATTTTTCTTGTATAGCCAACTAAAAGGATTTGCCCACATAATTATGGTAACCAGATGGGCTATCAATAAATCCAGGGAATGCTGCTGGGAACTATGCGCGCGTTCGTGTTTCAAAATTGCTTCCAGTTCCAGGGTCTCAAATTTGTCTGGGTTATAAAAAATATACCTGAAAAATGAAAAAGGGGCAATATCCTTATTGGTTTCCACATAAACATAACCATCCTTTTTAATGATTTTGTTTGAGTGAATCACTTTCCTTATAGCAAAGATTTGGAGGATAAACTTAAGTCCTAGTATAAGCATACCTATACCATAAACTGTATAAATTAAATCCAACCAATTAAATAAGGCCTGACTTATTTCAAAAGAAGAATTAACTGGTATGGAATTAGTATTTGTAAAGGGAGTGGCTGCGATTTCTACATAAGTATTAATAACGATAAAAGGACAAACAAAGGCAGCAATTACCCCGATTAGTAAAAAATGGCGGTTAACCAGGAAAAAGGTTTCCTTTTTTAGAAATACCTGGTAGACTAAATAAAATAGAATAAGTATTCCCGAGGCTTTTAAAAGGTAAATCATTAAAGCTTCCATCTAGTTTTCTTTTTCAATTAGTTTTATAATTTCCCTGAGCTCCTCAATGGATATCTTTTGCTCCTTTGCAAAAAAAGACACCATGCTTTTATAGGAATTGTCATAATAATCTACAAGAGTGTTAGAGATAAAGCGTTTTCTGTAATCTTCTTTGGTGACCAAAGGATAATAGCGATGTGTATTTCCAAACGCCTCATGAGAAACGTAATTCTTCTCCTCCAGGTTACGCACTATTGTGGATAAGGTATTGTAATGAGGTTTGTCTCCCTTCAATTCGACCCTGATTTCTTTTACAAATGCCTTTTCTAATCTCCAGAGGATTTTCATTATTTCCTCTTCCTTATTGGTAAGTCTCTGCATGATGCGATTAATTTTAATCAAACATATTACTAATAATCTAGTTAAACAACTACAATTATAGTTATTTAACTATTTTTTAAGTTTTTATCAGGTTGACAATTTAATTCTCAGACATTATCTGAGGGTAAAAAATCATCTCTAATTTGTCAGAAAGGATGGTTTTTAATTTAATGATGCGCGCAGTTCTGTTCCGGGCGTATTCTGCTATATTTGCTAAAATTTTTAAGATGTTCAATTTTGTGCTTATTGCTTTTGGCCTAGCTCTATTAATACTAGGGGGTAATTGGTTGTTGAAGTCGGCTGTAGCCTTTTCTTTGCGTTTGAACATATCCAGGATAATAATAGGCATGACTATAGTGTCCTTTGCAACTTCTGCCCCGGAACTCATAGTAAGCATAAATGCAGCGGTTGATGGTTTTCCGGATCTGGCGCTGGGAAATGTTGTTGGATCTAATATTGCGAACCTTACTTTAGTTCTGGCAATTATTCTATTATTAGGAAATATTGATGTGCGTAAGGCCTTTTATATAACTGATTGGCCCGTGATGATGGCCGCTTCACTCTTATTTTTTGGTTTTATTTATTTTGATGGTGTTTTGCAACCTTATGAAGGTGGAATTATGCTGCTTTTTCTTTTTCTGTTCTTGATTTTTTTACTTCGCTTTCAGAAAACTGCTGTTGTGGAAGATTTTCGCGAAGATGATAAGCCACTGCCTCTATATAAAGCGGTACTTTTCCTTGGATTAGGGGGTGTAGCGCTTTGGGGGGGCTCGGAATTACTCATAAAGGGTGCCGTAGGAATGGCCACTTTCTATGAAGTTAGCGAACGGATCGTGGGAATAACTGTGGTTTCTGTGGGTACAAGTATTCCGGAACTGGCCGCTTCCATAATAGCCATAATTAAAAAGGAAAAAGCGATTTCAGTTGGAAACCTTATTGGATCTAACATTTTTAATTTATTGGCGGTCCTGGGTATTACCTCGATGATTTCTCCAATTTATGTAATAGATCAAGGGCTTTTAACCAATGACATCTGGTGGATGCTGGGTGTTTCATTTGTTATTCTACCATTGGTATTCTTTCCAAAAGGCCTCCGACTTGGTTGGCGTGATGGAATTATTTTACTTTCCCTTTATGTTTTGTTTTTGTATTTTACATTGTTCTGATTTGAAACGCAATTAGGCGATTAATTTTCATGAATTTAAAAGCACTTCTGGTTTTTTCTGTCCTAATAGGTCTTGGTATGTCCGTTGGTTGGGCACAGCAGTCAGAGTTTATATATGGAAAAATCATAGATGCTGAAACTAAAGAACCTGTCTCTTTTGCCACGATACGAATTCAGAACAAAGCCATAGGTGTGATCTCCAATGATGATGGCGGATTTGCAATACCTCTTAAATTTAAGGAATTAAGTGATGTTTTGGAAGTGTCGTCTTTGGGATATAAGACTAAAGTAATTTTAATATCAGAATTAGCTTCTAATGAAATAAATACGATTTATCTGCAAGCAGGAATAATTGAACTAGACGAAGTAGTACTTCAGGCAAGAAAAAAAAGACCCCTTGGCGCTAAAAGAATTGTTAGAAAGGCTATTGATGCGATTCCCAGAAATTATCCGTTAAGTTCATTTTCAACACTGGGATATTATCGGGATTACCAATCGAAAAAGGGTAAATATATTAATCTAAATGAAGCTATTCTTGGGGTATTTGATTATGGTTTTGATAAATCAGATCTGGAGACTACCAAAGTGCGTTTGTATGATTATAAGGAGAATATCGATTTTGAAAGAAATACAGTCGCCCGGCAACCTTATAATTACAATAATGGACTAAAAATTATTGACCATGCCTATTTATACAATTTTGGAGGAAATGAATTTACTATTTTACGCATGCACAATGCCATTCGGAATTTTGAATACAGCTCCTATTCTTTTGTAGATAGGTTTAAATATGATTTCATCCAAAATCACAGTTTTAAGAGAAAACAAGGCACTTATTTAAAAGGTGAGCACCTTTATACCATTGATTTCAGAAAATCATATCCAAACTACCAGGCTTACGGTACATTGTATATTTCCGGGAAAGATTTTGCCATTCATAAAATGGAATATTCCATTTATGACAATTTAAAAACAATGCGAACTGGCAAAACAAACAAATACGGTACCGACAAACAGCTAATTTTTGAAGTTATTACTGAATATCAGCGTGTTAATACTAAAATGTTTTTGAATTATATTTCTTTTCACAATGTTTTTAAACTTACGGAACCTCCTAAGTTTAGATCAGAAGAGTTTTTAGTAGACCTCAAAAAAAGATGTTTTGTAGTTAAATTAAGTGGTGCACCAGAACCGATATCAGGGCAGAAGAAAGATAATTATACTATAAAACACAATAGGAAGAAGGTGCCCATAAGTCGGATATTAATTGGAAAAAGGGAAATTTACTTATATCCTCAACTAGCTCCGGAGAATGAGGTAGCAATGTTTAAAGAAATTAGTAATGCAACGAGCATAGTTGCAGGTGTTTCGGAACTTTTGAGCATTGAAGTTAAAAACATTATAGACACTGAGGGAAATGTTTTGAATAGACCTACATACAGTCTTTTTGATCAGTTTCGCGAATACTTTGTTCAGCAAGTGAAACCGTATGCAACCGGCCCTGTAGATAGTCTTTATATGAAGAAGGACATGCCCATTTTCAGGGGTCAACCCCTGGTAAAACCTGATAATTTTTCAGATTTTTGGATGAACACACCTCTAAAAACATCGGAAAATTGAAAAGCCGTCCTTAACAGTTTAAAGACGGCTTTTAAAATATGATTGTAAAAATTAGTTAGCTACAGCTTCTATATTTGCAGATTTTACAGTTTTAATAATTCTACCTGCAATTTTATATGGATCTCCGTTAGATGCAGGACGTCTGTCTTCTAACCATCCTTTCCAACCTTTTTCAACGGTTATAATTGGAATTCTTATTGAAGCACCTCTGTCTGATATGCCATAACTGAAATCCTTAATAGATGCCGTTTCGTGCAAGCCTGTAAGTCTTTCGTCATTAAAAGCACCATAAACGTCTATATGATCAACAGTCACAGGTCTGAAGGCCTCACAAATTCTTTCATATATTTCTTTAGAACCACATGTTCTTAAAGTAGTATTGGAAAAATTTGCATGCATCCCGCTACCATTCCAATCGCCTTTAACAGGTTTTGGATGTAATTCTATGTAATAACCATATTTTTCACTAAGGCGATTCAGTAGATAACGCGCTATCCAGATCTCATCTCCTGCTTTTTTGGCACCTTTGGCAAAACACTGAAATTCCCATTGTCCTGGCGCAACTTCCTGGTTAATACCTTCAAAATTAATTCCAGTCGCGAGACACATATCCATATGTTCTTCTACAAATTCTCTCCCCCAGGTGTACCTTCCACCTACGGAGCAGTAATATTTTCCTTGAGGTCCTGGAAATCCACCACGTGGAAACCCAAGAGGTAAATCCGTTTCAGTATCCATTAAAAAGTATTCCTGTTCAAATCCGAACCAGAAGTCATTATCATCATCATCAATTTGAGCACGATGATTCGACTCATGCGCCGTGCCATCTGCATTTAACACTTCTGCCATTACTAAAAATCCACTGGCTCTTTGCGGATCGGGATAAATAGCTACCGGCTTCAAAAGACAATCTGAAGAACCGCCTTCGGCCTGCTCTGTGGAACTTCCATCAAAAGACCATAAAGGGCAGTCTTCCAATTTACCACTGAAGTCTACTTCAATCTTGGTTTTACTTCTTAATTCTTGCGTTGGTTCGTGCCCATCCAGCCAAATGTATTCTAATTTACTCTTGCTCATAATCTTCGGTGTTAATTTTTCAATTTTGCGATCTCCAAAAATAAATTATTTTAAATACATCTATGAAAAAATAGGGGGTATTTATTAAAAAAATCGACATATTTATCAACACCCCTATTTTTGTAAGGGTATTTTGCAATATTTGCATAATTAAACGGTTTTTCTATGAATTGTTTAATTTTGCTTTAATCAAATAATAAAATTCAGCTTATGTCCATATTAAGATTCAATGCAATTAGTGAAAGTTTCCAACATAAACCCCTTCCCATAAAAGAAACAGGAAGGCGATCAGAATTGTTCGGAACCCATGTTTTCAATGAAGAAAGAATGCTGCAGTATCTTACGAAGGATGCTTATTTAAGTGTAAAAGGGGCTATTTTATCAGGCTCGAAAATTGATAGAAAAATAGCCGATCAGGTCGCAGAAGCTATGAAAGCCTGGGCTATCACTATGGGTGCAACGCACTACACGCATTGGTTTCAACCTTTAACGGGAGCTACGGCAGAGAAACACGATGCTTTTTTTGATCTGTTAGCGGATGGAAGAGCTGTTGAAAAATTTGGAGGTGCTCAGCTTGTGCAGCAAGAACCAGATGCATCCAGTTTTCCAAGTGGTGGTATACGAAATACCTTTGAGGCAAGAGGTTATACGGCCTGGGATCCAACCTCTCCGGCATTTATTTATGGAACGACACTTTGTATTCCCACAATTTTTGTTTCCTATACTGGTGAAGCCCTTGATAATAAAGCTCCACTATTACGAGCCTTACAAGCGGTAGATATGGCGGCTACCGCCGTTGCTAAATATTTTGATAAAAATGTATCTAAGGTCCACGCAACACTGGGGTGGGAACAAGAGTATTTTCTGGTAGATAAAGCACTGGCCAGTTCTCGCCCGGATATTGTTCTTACAGGTCGGACATTAGTTGGACATCTGGCAGCCAAGGGACAACAACTCGATGATCATTATTTCGGTGTAATACCTTTAAGGGCCATTAATTTTATGCGTGATCTGGAAAAAGAATGTACTCGTCTGGGGATTCCTGTTAAAACCAGGCATAATGAAGTAGCACCAAATCAATTTGAGTTGGCTACGATTTTTGAAGAAGCAAACCTTGCGGTTGATCATAATTTGCTTCTAATGGATATTATGGAAAAGGTAGCGGACAGGCATAACTTTAAAGTCCTTTTTCATGAAAAACCATTTGCTCGAATCAACGGATCTGGGAAACACAACAACTGGTCTCTGGCAACAGATACTGGTGTCAACCTTTTAAGTCCGGGTTCTACCCCCATGAAAAACCTGCAATTCCTTACCTTTTTTGTGAATACAATAAAAGCTGTAGATACTTATGAGGAACTGTTAAGATCTTCAATTGCTTCTGCCAGTAATGATTACAGGCTGGGTGCAAATGAAGCTCCACCTGCTATTTTTTCAATCTTTGTAGGTACACAACTTAGTAATGTATTGGATGAATTGGAAGGGGTTACCAAAGGAAAGCTTTCCCCGGAAGAGAAAACGGAATTAAAACTCAATGTAGTAGGGAAGATTCCTGAGATTTTACTGGATAATACAGACAGAAATCGCACCTCGCCTTTTGCCTTTACAGGGAATAAATTTGAGATGAGAGGGGTTGGTTCAAAAACTAATTGTGCAAAACCAATGACCATTCTAAACACTATTGTAGCACATCAATTAAAGGCGTTTAAAAAGGAAGTAGATGTTTTAGTTAATAAAAAGAAATTAAAAAAGGACGAGGCAGTTTTTAATGTATTAAGAGAATATATCAAGTCTTCCAAAAGAATTCGTTTCGACGGGGATGGATATAGTGCCGATTGGGAAAAAGAAGCGAAAAAAAGGAAGTTGAGTAATAATAAAACTACTCCTTCCGCAATTCAGGTAATGACTTCCAAAGAAAGTCTGGAACTTTTTAATAGCCTGGAAGTAATGAGTACAGTAGAAGTAGAAGCGAGGCAGGAGGTTGAACTCGAGACTTATATTCTTCACACCCAAATTGATGGCAGGGTCTTTAATGATTTGGTTTATAGCCATATTATTCCTTCGGCTATTGAATACCAAAATAAATTAATTAAAAATGTTCTGGGCTTAAAAGAGATTTATGGAGCGGCACATAAAAAGTTATCTGAAGGGCATCTCACTCTTATTGAACAGATTGCCGAGCATATGGTTGAACTAAAAAAGAATACCGATGATATGACCAATGCCAGGAAGATTGCCAACAATTTAAAGAACCTGAACAAGAAGGCTTTCGCTTACAGTGATAATGTTCGGCCCTATTTTGATAAAATCAGATACCATTGCGATAAGCTGGAGCAACTAATCGATGATCAGTCCTGGCCACTGACAAAATACCGGGAATTATTGTTTATTAAATAAACAAATAATTAAAGCTCACATTTTGTGGGCTTTTTTTGTGGTTTATCCTATTTTTGAAGAAACCAAAACCCATGGATCCGTCTACTAGCAAACGTTATGACCAAAGAGGAGTTTCTGCCTCAAAGGAAGACGTACATAATGCCATAAAAAATATTGACAAAGGCTTATTTCCAAATGCATTTTGCAAGATTGTAGAGGATTACCTGACCAGGGATGAGGAATACTGTTTGGTAATGCATGCAGATGGTGCTGGTACCAAATCTTCTCTCGCTTATATGTATTGGAAAGAAACAGGGGATGTGTCTGTTTGGAAAGGTATTGCCCAGGATGCATTGATCATGAACCTGGATGATCTTTTATGTGTGGGGGTAACAGATAATATTCTTTTATCCTCAACTATCGGGAGAAATAAAAACCTGATTCCGGGCGAAGTCATTTCGGCAATAATAAATGGCACTCAGGAATTAATTGAAGATTTGGCTAAACACGGGATAGTTATTTATAGTACCGGTGGAGAAACCGCTGACGTGGGCGATTTAGTACGCACGATAATTGTTGATTCTACGGTAACGGCCAGGCTAAAAAGGGCTAATGTAATAGACAATGGGAATATTTGTCCGGGGGATGTAATTGTTGGTTTGGCTTCCTATGGTAAGGCTACCTATGAGTCCGAATATAACGGAGGGATGGGTAGCAATGGACTTACATCAGCAAGGCATGATGTTTTTTCAAAATATTTGAGCACTAAATATCCTGAGAGCTATGACTCGCATGTTCCGGAGGAATTGGTGTATTCAGGAAGTGTAAGACTTACAGATTCAGTCCAGGATTCTCCCCTTGATGCTGGTAAACTTGTACTGTCTCCTACCAGAACCTACGCCCCGATAATTAAAAAAATTCTTCAGAAATACGATTCTAAAGATATTCATGGTATGGTGCATTGCAGTGGCGGGGCACAGACAAAAATTCTTCACTTCGTTGATAACCTCCATATTGTTAAAGATTCAATGTTCACTGTACCACCATTGTTCAAATTAATTCAGGAACAATCGGGTACAGATTGGAAAGAAATGTATCAGGTCTTTAATTGTGGTCATCGTATGGAACTTTATGTGAATGAAAGCGTGGCAAAAGACCTGATAGCAATTTCCCGAGAGTTTGACGTAGATGCCCAAATTGTGGGCTATGTGGAGCCAAATACTTCAAAAAAGCTGACAATTAAGAGCGAATACGGAACGTTTATCTATTAAGGTATACGAATCACTATTATAAAGCGTTCTTTTTATAGTAGTTTTCAGCCCGATTCCTGGGTTGAAATTACATGTATATTTTAAAAAAATAAATGTTATGGAGAGAAAGGAATTTTTAAGAAGTCTGGGAGCAGGGGCGGCTTTTGCGCTTACCTTCCCTTGTATTAATGGTTGTTCAAGTGATGATGGAGACCTGGAAATGAAACCCATACCTACCGGTGTTGACTTCACTATTGATCTTAATTCACAGGAAGGTTCAGGATTGCAGAATAACGGCGATTTTATTTTATATGACGCTGACGGTGATTCTTTTACGGATGTAGTAGTCGTAAAGAACCTTGAAGGCAATTTTATAGCTGCAAGTCAGATTTGTAGTCATCAGCAAACAGATCAGGTGAGATTTTTGGATGATAATGGAGGAATTTTTCGTTGCTCCACCCATGGATCAGAATTTGATCAAAATGGAGCTCCTTTAAACACAATTACAAACAATCCGCTTAAAACGTTTAACACAGAACTAAACGGTAATATACTTCGGGTTTTTGAGTAATTACGAATTAGTCACATTTTGATAATTACGTGAAAAGTTTGGCCCTAAATCTTTTCGTTTTTTCTTGTACATTTTTGTCTATTGATAAGAAATGTAAAACTATGCGCCCCATATTTTCACAACTAAAAAAAACGCAGTAAGTGAAAAGTTTGGTGGCACTACTTTTTGGTATTCTTACCATGGCTTCAGTTTGTGG
>CBDTVT010000099.1:0-11057 GCA_965364275.1 uncultured Eudoraea sp.
AGCTGTGGAGTTACAAGCTAACAACCAAGTTTGTCAAATGTATTATGCATATGCCCTGATGGTTGATAATCAACTGGAAGAAGCAGAAAAACGCTTTAATAAGGCATTATCCTTAAATCCCAATGCTCCTATCTATTCAGGTACCCTTGGATTTTGTTTGTGCTTGATGATGCAGTCAGAGCGAGGCTTCAAGCTTATTCGACGAAGTATGGAACTTGATTTTCAATATCCAAAGTTTCTTCATGTAGGTACTTTTTTGTACTATCTGGAAAAAAAGGAATATGACAATTTGTTCATTGAAGCAAATAAGATGGATAAGCCGATTCTATATTGGACTTCATTAGCAAAACTTGTCGCCTGTCAAAAACTTAACCAGCATGAGCAAGCTTCCAAACATCTTTATGAACTAAAGGAAATTAAACCTGATTTTATTGAGCGTCCAAAAGAATTTATAACATGCCTCGTAAAATCAGAAGCTTTGAGTAAAGATATTCTTGACACCTTCAATGCCGTACTAAGCGCTTAAATATGGGTGCAGCTATTGCTCCTCCAAAGGGTTCTGAAGCAGAGATCCGATATCATCAATAATACCAACACTATGTTAGGCGGCCCTTTAGGTGCTTTTACCTGAAATCGTTCGGGTGCGCTCCTGTAGCGCTTTCCTAATTGGCTCTTAGTATACTTACCTGTAATAAGTTTGGCTAATATCTTTAATTTGAAGGGTTCGCTGTACCGTCTAGTTACGCTGTCATTTTTGCTATTTTTGCCACTCGGCCAGAGCTAAAACATGGGGGTCGTGCATCCAATAATTTGATGTTCTATGGAAATTTTCATGATATGAAAGAGAGTGAATACGCAGATGGAATTACGGATTTAATGAACCAAGGAGACGAGCTCTACAAAACTATTGCCAAAGATACATTTCACCTGGGTAAAACCATCGACACAAAATTTAAGTTATTGAGAAAATCTTTTACTGTTTTTTTGATAGGGATTAGCCTATCGGTTATGGCTTTCATAGCCTGCCATGTATTTTTCTGATAATTCTTATTTCATATTATTGTTGGAAACTTGAACTTCAATGGATGCCTTTTCGCCAGTTGCCCCCCAGAAATTATAAGCATTTCCCCAATAACTATCGAGAGCTCCCTTCCTGGAAAAATTCTCTATGTCTCTGTTTACCGTATCTATTTTTTCCTGGCTGAGCAATGAAGTAGAAATGACTACGGTAATGGCTTTAAATGCCTTCTGTGAATTCTGTTCCGAAGGAACCCGGTCGCCGTGTTCGGCAATAAGTGCCTCACCCGTCTTGATTGTTATACTATCAGCCGTGAATTTTCCTGCTTCCTGTGTAGGTTGAGGATTTTCAGCTACTTGAATAGGTTCTAATTCATTGGCGTTGATAAGGCCCATAGTGTATAGCTCCAAATTGCTATACGGTACAGAATTACCTCCGTTAGCAAAGGTGCCGAAACTGTTCGAGCCGTTTAGTTTTCCCTGGTATGTATTATTTCCCAGATTTATAAGCTCATCAAAACCGCCCAATTGACCTCCAGTGCCCGAATATCCCCAATGCCCTCCAACAGTGGTTGGTATAAAACCGTGATTGCCCCAGTAATGTGCTATTTCATGTAAAAAGGGTCCGGTAACAATATATTCCGTTCGAGGCATATGAATAATACTTTTCAGAGTTCCCTGGGACCCATATGCTGCAGCACCATTATAAATAGACATACCCAAGCCCTGAATATCATTTTTAACCTTATATGATTTTCCATAGTACAATCCGTCGGGCTGGCTCTCTTCTACAGATAAAATAAAAATGAAGTCAAAGTCGTCATTAAAGTATTCATATACTTGTTGGGACACCATTTTCATGTCTCCGTCACCTTCAAGAAACTTGTTGTATTCGGCATCTGACAATATAAAACTTATAAGTTTCCGATCTTCATCCAAAATAAAATTTTCGTCAAACATTATAGTCCCGGAAGTACCCGTATCTTCGGAATTCTGATCATCTTCCGGATCATTCGGAGACTCGGCATCATCAAACACTTCAATATCATCCGGGGTGTCCTTACTACAGGAAATGTTCGTGAAGAAAAAAGAAAATAAAATAATTAAAACGAAGATTTTTGTAGGGATAACTACTTTACTTAAAACAGTATTTTCCATAAGTGTTCATTCTAAGATTTAGGGTATGATTATAACGAATGTTTGAAAGGCTTATTTTGTTCATTGAGGATTTTTAGTGTCGGCCAGGCGACTTTCAAGTAACAAATGTTATCCTCGACTTTCACATTCGAATGTGAACATTACCTCTTGGAAGCAAGAATCTATTGAGATATTGTCTTCTTAAAAAGCTCGTCCCAAATCTTACCATAACTTAACTGCGCTTGGATCCTGTTTCGATTTTATAGTGTTCGGGAAGATAAGCGTCAATTAAAATCGAAATAGGGCGCACCTAACACTAGAATGCAACCTATTGCTCGTATTTCAATTTTAGGAGTGAAACGAATAAAATGGGAATAGCAAGACGGTAATGCGCTCGCGCGACATTACAATTATTATTTATTTGACTATCAGGTAGTTGTAAATTTACTACACCTTCAAGAGGTAAGGATTTAGGGATAAATCCTTAGAAACCCTCAATAAAACCAAGGCTCAATTATCCCTATAAATATAAAATGGTACAATTTCACCATTTAAAGATGCTATTTCAAAACCATTAGATAGATAAGATCTAGACTATATTCAAATAAAAACTAAAATGAACTATTTTTCCTCACAAGTTGATTAGTTCGATAAGTTTTTGGGGCTTGCAGCGCGAAACGTGGTTTCGCTCGCTACTATATAGTCAATTGCACCTGTAAATGTTAAAATTTGATAAATTTTAGAGGTGTTTGCAAATTGTTTGCAAATAAAAAAGCCTCGGAAGTACCATAACCTCGGAGACTCTATAAATATTGGTGATCGCGACAGGATTCGAACCTGTGACCGTCTGCTTAGAAGGCAGATGCTCTATCCAGCTGAGCTACGCGACCTTGTTGCGGGGCGAAGCGCCTGTCCACCATATTCGCCAAAGGCGAGGGAGGTGGAAGCTACGCGACCTGATTTTTTTAGCGGTGCAAATATACTAATGTATTGTTTAGAATAAAACTTATTACAAGCAATATTTAACCAATTCAAAAAGTTCATCTTGTTCCCGTTATACAGCTTAGTATTCCAAAAAGACCTTTGAAAAAAATATAATTGGCTACAACACAAATTAGTATGAAGCCGAATTAATAATGTTAAATGGAACGTACACGATAGTTGATATTAATTGAAATAGGACATTATAGTCAATAAGCAATCTCAAGTGGGAAGAAATTTATGCCATAGAAATACTTTAATTTAGAGTATTTGTTTTAGAAATAAATTACATTTATCACTGCGATTCAGAACTTTTTTTGCACAATTTCCTTCTCTTGGAAAAGTAGGGGGATTTGAGTTTTATTTGGGTTTGAATAAATACCTGTTTTTGTAATGAAAATGCAAGATATAATTATTAAATACCGCTCATTAATTGTAATAACCGCTATCGTTATTACCCTACTTTCCTTACTGCTAATTCCGAGACTTCAGGTAAATTCCAATGTGGATGATTATGTCCCCGACACAATAAAAAATAAGGTTTACCTAAAAGAACTGGATAGTATTTTTGGGGGAAGTGAAATGATCTTGCTAATGCTGCATTCCGAAGATGTTGTCAATGCAGCAACCTTAAAAAGACTCGAATCACTTGCTACCGATTTGAGTGAACTGAAAGGTTTAGATCGAATTATCTCGCCTTTTAGTGCACAGGAAATTTCAATTGAGGATGGATTCATGTCTATGACCCCTTTCTTTGAAGAAATTCCGGATAATCAGGCCGATTTTGAATCTTTGAAGATAAGAATTGCAGTCAATAGCATGACCAACAGATTTTTTTCTGAAGATTTTAGCCTTGTTTCCTTAGTGCTCATAAAAAACACCAGGACACCCGATATAATTATAGATGAAATAAAGGGAATTGTAGCAAATCATCCGGGATCAGAAGAAGTCCTTTTAGGTGGATTACCCTTTATCCGATATTCTATTGAGGGAAATATACTTAACGATTTGGTTGTATTACTTCCCATCGCAATGTTCCTTATGGTATTTATGCTATATTTTTCATTTCGGGAATGGAAAGGGGTATTTATGCCCTTTCTGATTGTTCTTATGAGCATAATTCTCTCCTTTGGATTGATGGCCTTTTTAGGCTGGAAGATTTCACTATTCAGTATTCTAATGCCCATCATGATCATTGCGATAGCCAATGATTATGGTATTCATCTAATTGCACACTATCAGGAATTGGCGAGAGGCAAGGAAAAGCTTTCAATGAAACAAATTTGTAAGCAAATTTACACAGACCTTAAAAAACCAATATTTATAACCGGTATTACTACCATTGGAGGAATACTTGGGCTACTTAGCCATACTATGATGCCTGCTGCCGAATTAGGTGTGCTTACTGCTATTGGTATTGGTTTCGCCCTAATATTGAGTCTTTTGTTATTACCGGCAATGCTCTCATTTTTTAAGCCAAAGAGACGCGAACCTGGATTGGAACCAAAAAAAGTCCCCGTTCTAGAACGGTCGCTCAAGAGCATGGGCAATTGGGTGACCTTACATCCGAAAAGGATTATTGCTATTTCCATAATCGTTACGGTGATTGGGGTAGCTGGAGTATTTTTATTAAAGGTTGACACCAATGTTGAAAGTTATTTTTCTGCTAAGTCCGAAGTTGGTCGCTCTACAAAATTGATAAATGAAAAATTTGGAGGCTCACAGTTTATCTCCGTACTTTTTTCAGGTGATGTGCTCTCTACTGAGGTGATGAAAAGGATGGAAGTCTACGAAAAGGAATTAATAAAAGACCCGGCAGTAGGCCTTGTAAGTTCTCCTGTTTCGCTGGTAAAGGAATTAAGTAAAGGTTTTTATGAACCGGAGGAAGAGGGGTATAACGAAATCCCGGAATCTTCGGATGAAATATATCAGTTGATTGAAGTCTTTTCTATGGGTGGGAACGAAGATGATATTTCTCAATTTCTGGATTATAACTATGAAAATGCACGAATATTAATAAGCCTTAAAGACGGCAGTAATAGTGCCAACAAAAGGGTATTGAAAATAATTAATACACTTATAAAAGATGATCCCAATGCCCAGTATGCCGCCGGGGCGGGACTTACGGAAATTGAATTGGCAGATATGGTGGTAAAAGGCCAGCTTAAGTCCTTGATTTTTGCCCTGGCCGTGGTTTTTATTATTTTGAGTTTTGTTTTTCATTCCCCCAAAGCCGGATTGCTCTCCACATTACCAATTACCATTGCCATAGTGGTATTATTTGGGTTAATGGGCATATTTGGCATAGCTTTAGACATAGCTACCGCCTTGTTATCATCAATAATGATTGGAGTAGGAGTGGACTATACCATTCACTTTTTATGGCGCTTTAAAACAGAACGATCCAAAGGGAATGATCACAGAAAGGCCGTGCGTATAACCCTCAGCACATCGGGTAGGGGAATTATAATCAATGCACTTTCAGTTATAGTGGGCTTTATGCCACTTATTTTATCCAATTTCACCCCTTTAAAGTATTTTGGGGCACTGATTGTCATTTCAATTACGACCTGTTTAATTAGCTCACTGTTTTTAGTTCCTGCCATAGTAATTATTACAAAACCAAAATTTCTAGAATAATAACGAATGACGTAAATCTCAAGGAAATAATTTTTAATAATTAAGTAATAAATAATATTTGGAACGGTCCTTGAATTGCATAATAGTTCGGAATGAACTTATTTCGAATATTATATAAGAAAGAGGTATGATTTTCTTTAAAAAAATGTACTAATTTTGCTCTTTATGATAAAACTTAAGTTATTTGTATTTTTCCTGCCATTTTGTTTGTCTGTTACAGGCCAGAATGATGCTGAAGAAATTTTTGAAAAAGCAGCAAATCAGCTTTTGACTCAAAATTTAGAACTGTCTTTGGAGATAAAAGAAATAGCAAGTAATGGAAAGTCAAAAGATAAACAATACGATGTGCTTATTGCCAAATTTGGAAGTATGGAAAAGACCAAAACGGTAGTTCAGCAGCCAACCAAATTAAAAGGGATTACTATTGTTATAACAAATTATGCCGATGAACCGGGATTGATAGAAATATTTACTCCTGCCAATGGGAAAATCAGAAAGATGAAGGCTACTTCCAAAAATATGGATTTAGTTAATTCCGGGGTGTCTATTTCTAATTACACCTCAAAGGATCGCAATCAATTGAGCTTCTCTTTTAAAGGGAATGAGGAATTTGAGGGTAAATCCTGTTATAAATTGCAGGTAAACGATATTTTAGATTTGGAAAATGGTGAAACCGAATATTTAATTGAAGAAAATACCTATCGTATTTTAAAAATTATAGCCTTTAACAAAGACGGAACAGAAAAAAGTATTACGACCTATTCCGATTTTCAGGCAATTGGGCAGCTCAAAGGAAAAATCCAACCCATGTTTATGGTTAATAAGGACCTTAAAAAAGCTAAGCACAACGAAATAAAAGTTTTGAAAATTAATGCCAGGCCCGATTTAAAGGAAGAAAATTTTATTATTGAAACAGCAATCAACTAAATACCATTAGGCCTAAACAAAGATAAACAAACCTATCATGTCAATAAAGAAATCTATTTTAAAGCCAGACGAGATGGCTGCTCTTTTAAAACTTAAATTTGGAGGTAAGAAAATCGTTGGTCATCATAAAAACGGTAATATAAAAAACGATAGTAACCTTGCCTATTGCTATGATACTCTTGATAAAGTATCAAGATCATTTGCTGCGGTTATTAAACAATTACCGGATGAGATAAGTGATGTTGTTTGCCTTTTTTATCTCATCTTGAGAGCGCTTGACTCCATAGAAGATGATATGGATTTGGCTCAGGATACTAAAATTGCTTTACTCCGGACGTTTTATACAAAAAGCTTCGAACAAGGTTGGAAACTTTCAAATGTAGGAGACAAGGAAGAATATCGGGATCTGCTTGCCAATTACGATAAAGTAATAGAGGTATTTTTAGTACTTGATGTAAAATACCAAAATATTATCACAGATATCTGCCAAAAAATGGGCGCAGGAATGGCAGATTTTGTCGAGGCTGAAATTAGTACTTTAGAAGATTATAATCTTTACTGTCACTATGTTGCGGGATTGGTTGGAATAGGATTGTCAGAACTTTTTGCAGCTTCTGAAATAGAGAGCAAAGAATTGGAATCTCAGAAAGTGCTATCCAACTCTATGGGCCTCTTTTTGCAGAAAACGAACATAGTTAGGGATTATAAAGAAGACTTGGATGAAAACAGGATTTTTTGGCCAGAAGAGGTATGGACCACATATAGCTCCAAATTTGAAGGATTTTCATTAAACCCGGGGAAATTGGAATCTGTTTCGTGCCTCAATCATATGGTAAATGATGCACTTGCTCATGCTACAGACTGCCTTGATTACTTAAAAATATTAACGAACGAACGTGCATTCAGATTCTGTGCAATACCCCAGGTGATGGCTATAGCTACCCTTGCCGAAGTTTATAATAATCAAAAGGTATTTACAGAAAATGTAAAAATCAGAAAAGGACTCGCCGCTAAACTGATTCTAAGTGCCGGCTCTATTAAAGAAGTGGTTAAGATTTACAAAGAGATGGCATCCGTGATTGCTAAAAAAATCCCACATGGATTTCCAAATTCTGAGGAGACTTTAGAGTTGGTGGAGAAAATTAATGCTTATTGTGCGTTGGCCCTGGCTGACTCCTATAAATCCCATGAAATTGCCTAGCGATTTATATGGAGTTTCTAAAATCAAGCAAAATTGATTTATGAAATATTTACCTTCCTGCTCCGTAAAAAACCCAATGGTGATGCGAAAATTAGTTTTTTTAAAAATCACTTGTTGTATTTAAAGTCGGGAACTAAAGCTAACACCAATAAATGTGTTATTTTTGACGCTTCTTTCCAAATTCGTGTTATGTTTTTGGATAATATGCTATTCTATAATTAAATATTAAAACTTACATTTTATGAAAACTATTAAAATTTATGCCATTGCTTTATTCTTTTGTACATTTTTAACCTATCCTTTGCTAGCGCAGGATGTTGATAGTACCATAGAACCAAGGGAAAGGTTAAGTCTTGTAACCATGCAGGGAACAGTTACGGATATTGTTAAGGAAACCCGAGATATAACGCTAAAAGGATCTGAGGGCGAACTGGTTACTGTTACAGCCGGCCCTGAGGTTAAAAGGTTTGCTGAAATTGTAGTTGGTGATGTAATCACTTTTGACTATTATACGTATTTAAAGGCTGAGTTCCGAGCGCCTACATCTGCAGAATTGGCTGAGCCATTTGTTGTTTTAGAAGGGGAAGACAAAGCTCCGGAAGGGGAAGCTCCTGCAGGGGCAGTTGGACAAATGGTTCAAGCTATTGTGACTATTGAAATACTTAACAGACCGCAGATGTTGGCCACTGTAGAGGGCCCTAACGGAAACTATTTAACTATCCCCGTGAAGGATGCGTCATTTATGGAAAAGCTGCACATAGGACAAGTAGTAATATTGACCTATGCCGAGATCGTAGCCGTTTCTTTGACGAAAGTTGAATAAGCGAATTCATTTAAAACAGTCCTGGAAATAATAAAGGGGGAGTGGTTTGCATTCCCCTTTTTTTTGCACTTTATTATTAATTTTATAGTATATCCTGAATTGAAATTCAGATTTAATTTATATGGTTTTATGATTTTATTTTTGCCATTATTACTAGTAACTTGTACTTTAGAATTTTCTGATATACATTTTTATTTGGAAGTTTAATTCTTCCATCCGGTTATATTTATTTTTAAAATTATTCTTAACCAATCAACTAATAGGGAATATGCGCTTTAAAATCCTTGTTATTTTATTAGTTCTTTCCCCTGCAATATTTAATTGCGGATATTCTCAGGAGCTTGAGCCAAGAGCCCTTACCAATTTGCCTAAAGAGCTTAATTTTGTTGGACTAGCTTATGCTTATGCCTCCGGAAACACCCTTTTGGACCCCTCTTTGCCTTTGGAAGACTTTAACGGGCAAATCAATAGCATAATTTTGGCCTATGTGAGGGCTATTGATTTTTTTGGTAAATCGGGAAAGGTGGATGTGATACTACCCTTTGCAGGAGGAGATTTTACAGGTATTTTTGAAAATACTTCTTTTGAAGATTCGCATACGGGATTTGGAGATTTAAGGATAAGGGCATCTGTTAATCTCACTGGCGCCCCCTCTATTAGCGCTAAAGATTTTTTAGAGTATAAGCAAAAAATCATTACAGGATTAGCGCTTCAGTTAATAATTCCTACTGGTAATTATAAAAAGGAACAACTTCCAAATTTGGGTTCCAACCGATGGAGCCTTAGGGCCGTTTATGGTCTTTCTCATAATTTGGATAATTGGGTTTTGGAGGCTTATGTAGGCGCCTGGCTTTTTTCAGATAACAAAGAGTTTCTGGGAGATAATACCTTGTCTCAATCTGCCCTATGGATCGCCAAGGGTAATATTATAAGGTCCTTTAAGAAAAAGGGGATGTGGCTTGCCTTCTCCTTGGGTTATGGTTATGGTGCTGATTCTTCTATAAATGATATAAAAAGAGATGCCACTATTTCTCAACTTAGGCTGGGCTTAACCTATGCCTTGCCTTTAAACCCCAGTCATTCTTTAAAATTTACTGTGGCTTCAGGAATCCGATTTCAGGAAGGCAGTGATTTTGATGTATTTGGCGTATCGTATGTGTACGCATGGTTGGATAAACCACGTATCAAGATAAAAGAAAGTAAGAATTAAAATTGTGTTCTTCATTGACTAATATCATTTCTCAGCCCTTTTCAATTTACTATATTTATAAATTGCACCTGTTATAATTAATTATGCCTTAATGTTTAGAAAATCAATCCTAATTAAAATTGTCAAAAGAATATTTATAGCATTGAGCATACTAATAGTCTTAGGGATTTTTTTAGGATTTCTTTTCTATGAAGATGGAAAAAATTGGATTTTAGAAGAAATTGATCAATATATTTCAGAAGTCCAATCGGGAGACTTGGAAATTGAAGAAGTAGAACTGGCCCTTTTTGAACATCTTCCAAATATCACAGTTCAACTTATAAACATAGAGTATTACGAGCAAAAAGATTCCCTTAGAGCAAAAGACCAGTCACCCATATTATACGCTGAGAAAATCTATCTGGCTTTTGAGCCCTGGGAACTTATCAAAAACAAAAATTTAAGGGTTAATACCATAAGTATAGAAAACGGGGTTGCAGACTTGTTGACCTATGAGGATAATAAAACGAATCTGGCAAAAGCATTGACCAATCCGCATCAAATGGTTAAAGCTGCTAAATTGGATACCTTGGTAATCAAGGAAAAAAAACCGAACACAAGCGGAACACCAACAGATAAAAAGAAATCCATAACAAAGAAGAAACAACTTGCACTTCAGCTTGAGGAACTGCATCTTGAGAATATTACTCTGAAATACAACAATCCCAGCGAACAATATTCTTCCCAGATAGAATTAGCTTCCCTCGATGGTAATATCTTACTGAATACCAAAGGAATATCCTGTGATCTTGAAACTTCTTTTGAAATAACAAAAAGCGCAAAATTTCCTTCTATTACAAAACAAGGGCCGGCATCACTTTCACTTAATATAGATTTTATAGATGCATCGCAACGAATCGTCATTCATGAAGGAGCTCTGAGCTTTGAAAATGTTTTAGTTGATATAAAAGGCGCTTACGATCACAATAATGGCAACTACATTGATATGGAATTTGATGCTTCATCTAATGATATCACTTTTCTATCGAAATTATTTCAGGAAGAAATTCTAACCAAAAACAAAGCATTAATTAACAAAGCTGATATCGTATTACAAGGTCGTGTTCAAGGCAAAATGGAAG
>CBDTVT010000100.1:0-10535 GCA_965364275.1 uncultured Eudoraea sp.
GTGCAACCCTTTTGTTTTTAGCTTGTCTTTAGAAGTGAATCAAATATAGATTTCAATAATAGAACTAACTAAGGCCTGATCTAGTTGAAAGCCAACATCCGTTTTACGCATAAAGATCTTGTTGAAAAAAGCAAGTTGGGAGATAGAACATCACAATACCAATTGTATGAACTCTATGTGGACGCCATGTACAATGTTGGTATGCGAATGATAGGAATAAAAGAAGATGCTGAGGATGTACTTCAGGATAGTTTTGTTGAGGCATTTAAAAACCTAAAAAACTTTAGGTATGAAAGCACATTTGGTTCGTGGTTAAAAAGAATAGTAATAAATAAAAGCATTAACCACCTTAAAACAAGGCGTATAGCAATTACGCCAATTGAAAACCATGAATATTACCTGAATGAAGATGAAAGTGAAAAGAGTGATCAAAAGAGTGAACAAAAGGATATCCAAAAAATCATTAACGGAATTGAAAAACTACCTGCCGGATATAAACAGATCATTAATCTTTATTTAATAGAAGGTTATACACATAAAGAGATTGCGCAGATACTTGAGATTTCTGAAGCTACTTCAAAATCTCAGTACCACAGAGCCAAAAAAAAATTAATCACAATTATTAGCAGTTAATAATGGACAAATTTGAAAAACATATACGGTCGAACAAAGAATTGTTTGATATACACAAACCTGATAAAGCTAAACTTTGGGGTAATATTTCGGCCCAATTGGGTGATCCTCAACCCAAGGTTATCCCACTTTGGAGGAAATCCGTGGTCCGAATTGCTGCCAGTATTGCTTTAGTATTAGGGCTATCAGGAATCATAGGGGTTACTTTATTCAATACGGGAAATCAACAATATCAGGATACTCTGGTCACCAAAGAATTACAGGGTATTGATATGCATTATAAGACTTTAGTCTCTCACCAGATACAGTTGGTAAAAGACCACCCTAAACTCTCAGAAAATGATAAAGTGGAATTTTTAGGTTTCATAGATGAACTGGATGAAGAATATGAGTTATTAAAATTGGAAATGAATAAAAACCTGGATAATGAAATTGTTCTGGAGGCCATCATTACCAATTATAAAAAAAGAATTGAACTCATAGAAAATTTATTGCAACAAATAAACGAATCCAAAATAACAGATGACAATGATGGATACAATTTATAAAAAACTACTGGTTGTAATGGTTATTCTCGCATTAAGCCATTCTACAACCGCACAGGAGAAGGTAACTAAGAGGATAGAAAATTCCTTTGAAATGAATGAGGCCGGGAAATTACAGGTTAACAACGAATACGGAAATATTACTGTAAGGAGCTGGGATCAAAACAAAGTTGAAATAGTAATAGACATTACCGTTACCCGTAAGAAGAAAGAAGACGCGGAAAGTTTTTTAGAGCGGGTTATTCCTGATTTCAAGGTTTTGGACAATTATGTGGCGGTGACCTCAGAAATACAGGATAAAAAAACCGGATTTATTGCCAAGTATTTTACCAATGAGAGCCCTTTAGATTTTAGTCGAAGTAATCTTAAAATAGATTATATCATTCAGCTGCCTTCCAAAGCCGAATTGGAGATAAATAACACATTTGGTGATGTTGTTATTGACGGATGGGTAGGAAATCTTAAAGCTATAGTTGCACATGGCGATATCTGGATTAATGAGAACATTGATAATGCAGACATTACCATAGATTACGGGAAATTAAAGGCCCGTTCTATCGGTTACGGTAATCTTAGGTCAAAGAACGGTGACATTACTATTGATGAATCCAGAGATCTAAGGATTAATAGCCGTGGCACAAATATTAAAATCGAAAACGTAACTACGCTGGATATCCATTCGAATAAGGGTGAAATAACTATAGGAGAAATTGGTTCTATGAAGGGAGAGCTAAAATTTACTACTGCACTTGTGAAAAGTGTTGGTAATACTATTAATATTAGTACTAAGGTCACGGATTTTAAGGTTTCCCGATTTCTGAAACCAGATCCTGTAGTTTTTATTAACCAGGAGTCCTCGGATATCAGTCTTAATATTAGTGGAACATCCTTCGCATTTGATGCAGTTTTGGAAGAGGGATTACTAAGGCTTCCTAAGACATTTGACAACATTAATTCAAGGATGGTAGATGATGTAAAAAAAATCCGTGAAATTGAAGCTACATATGGAAAAAAAATGCAGGGTAGAGTGTCCTTAAACGGAAATAAAGGCGTGGTAATACTTAAAGAACAGAAGTAAACTATCCAACTTCCATTAAAATTACCATAACTATCTCCCAAAAAGACCTGATCCAAAATATTGAAATGCCATTGTTTAAAAAAAATAAGAAGAAATGCAACTATTTTGAAAATGGGTTGTCTATTACAATATCAATCAAATAATAACTAAATCATGAAACATCAAAAATTACTATTTCTTCTCATCCTGTTACAAGTTTTTGCCTTTACCAGTGCTCAAGAATCTAATGACTACGTGGAGTTTAATGATCGCAAAAATGTGGTACATGGCGTATACCTGGGAATTGCGGGGTCTTATGGTAAAATTGACAAAAAAGACACTTATTTGGGCAGCGTAAAAATAGCTTATGTGGCCAATCAGCAATTCGAAGTGGGAATAATTGGAGTGGGACTTTATTCGGAACAAAATGCCCAAAGTAGTTCATTTTCCTATGGAGACCTTGTTGGTGGTTACGGAGGATTACATTTAGAGCCCATTCTATTTGGAAAATCCCAGGTTAACATGTCGTTTCCCGTACTCATAGGGGGTGGTGCCGTGGGCTATTTAAACGGGGATATTGATGACCCCTTTACAGATGTTGACCAATGGGATGCCATATTTGTTTTTGAACCAGGGGTCAATGTTCTCTACAACATTTCACGATATGTACAGCTGGAGGCAGGTGTAAAGTACAGGTTTTCAAGCAGTACTGATTTTCAACCCGGCCTGGTTTCTAATATTAATGGTTTCTCTGTAGGAATTGGTATTAAGGTGGGCGTATTCAATATGGGTAGAAACAGATACAAAAAGAAAATTTAAGAAGGAAAAAAATTCTTTATCTCGCGGAGGCTCCACTCATTGCCTGATACGTACACAGTATGTATACTCCAAAAACAATAATGTTTTTGTAAAAAATCATTTAACAGAGAATGAAAGAAACACTGAATGGTCTCCTATAAACTTTAAATGGATATCCCTGGTAGGGTCTAATAAAAACTTAAAACAGTACTAAAATAAATTATACAAAAATGAAAACAACATCTATGTTAACCGGTTTAATCTTTGGAATAGTATTACTAACATCCTGTGATAAAGAAACTGTAAATGTTTCTGGCGAAGTAACCAGGGTTCAAGTAAACCTTAAAGGGTTTACAGGATTGAAAGTGGCCAGCTCCTTTAGCGCATTTGTCACCTTCTCGGATACCGAAGAAAAAATAATTGTTGAAGCGAATGAAGATATTCAAAATCTTGTAGTTGTAGAAATAAAAGACAACAATCTGGAAATCAAGCTTAAGAAACAAACCAATATTCGCGGAAATGCAACAATGAATGTTTACATTACCACAAAGAACATTAACTATTATCTCGCCACCGGGGCTTCCAGGATAACCCTGGAATCTGAATTAATAGCAGAATCAGCTAAAATTGACTTGTCTGGAGCTTCTATTTTTTCTGGTCAGCTAAATACTGATAATTTAGAACTTGAAGCTGAAGGTGCTTCCCAAATAGATATTTTCGGGAAAACCGGTGAATTTAAGGCAGAGTTGTCAGGTGGTAGCGGATTGCTCAACTATGATTTTTTAGTCAAAAATTTAACTATTGCTCTTTCAGGAGCCAGCAATGCCCAACTTGCTGTCTCAGAGTCAATTAAAATTGATGCTGCCGGAGCCAGTTCACTTACCTATGAAGGAGCTGCTTTAGTAACTGAAAAGCATTTGACCGGAGCCTCACAACTTATTAAAAAAGATTAGGTCAAAACAATCAGAATAAATGTACGCATGATTGGTATTTAGCAAAGTATCATTAAACCAAAAGATACTAAAGGAGCAGCTTTAAAAAATATTTACAGCTGCTCCTATATAATTTTCACTTCTCTGATAATGTCATCCTGCTATGTTCTAAAACATTTTAAAGATCATGTACTTCGTAAAGTAAAACCACACCCCTGGAACCAGGCTGTAACCTAATCAGGAACTTTACCTGTTTCATTTAAAATACCGTCCATTTTTAAATGTGTAATTATTGGTTTTTGTGCCATTCTAACCAGGGTTATATGATCAAAAGCAAGAGAATCACCCAACTTCTGGCTTCCACCGGTAGTACCCAAGATCATATAATCCATTTTGTTTCTGATCCTGTGTGAAAAGGAATGTAAGTGACCATTAATTACAGTATAATTTCGATTAGATAAAACAGCTTCCAATTGTCCCAAACCTTTATCATCTTCTCTTCTCCAAAGTGGCTTGTGCATTAAAACAAAAGTCCATTTTACACTGGGGTATTTATTGAGGACATTTTTAAAATAAATCAATTGATCCTCGCTCATACCCCCAAGTCGACGTTCGGGCATATTGAAATATTCAGACTCTTCATAATTCCCCATAATTTCTCCATTTATAATTTTAATGGCTTTAGCTCGCGCATGGTAAATCTCTAACATCCGCTTTTCAGTATAGTCCTCTGAGTCCATCATTAAAAATAAAACATCTTCGTAAACAAAATGATAGTAACGTGGCCCAAATCTATTTTTCCAGAATTCCCTCATTCTGGGGTTTGTAAGATCATGATTCCCCCCTAAATAAAAGAAAGGCATATTAAATTTTGTAGTTCTGGCATCAAAGGAATCCCATTCTTTGGCGAGTTTTAAAGAATCTTCGGTTCCGCCATCAATTAAATCCCCAACACTAAGGACAAAAGTAGGATCGAGCCTATTTAATTGAGATACTGCGGTACTGTAGACACCTTCGCGTTCACCTCCATTTAAATCTGAGATGATAGCAAAGGTAAAGTCCTCTTCTTCTAATTCAAACGTGTCGCTCGTCCATGGCCTAGGGCCCTTTTCAATATCATGTTGAAATTTTGGAGCAGTCTCTTCATTAGTCTTGCAGCTAATAAAGAACAAGGCCAATATGATTAATAATAAATAAGATTTCATATTGATATAATTAGATTGCTTTTACATTAAGGCTAAAAAATGTATACAAAGGATGTTTATTCTAATACTTTAATTTTTATTTCCCTGAATTCAATTCCCTGACCTTCTGATTGTAGACCAATGTAACCTTCTTTGAGCAGTTTTCCGTCTATTTTAATTGCAGGATCAAATCCTTCAGTTACCCCACCTCCTATCTGGGGTTTGCTATACTGTAATACTTTTTCACCATTGACAATATGGGTAACTATAGAATCTTTATATACAATTAATTCTCCGCTTACCCACTGGTCCCATGTGAAGGTTTTTGATGAGGAATTTATGCAATGACGGGGATCAATTTCATTGTTATAGATTACCTCCGTCCCCGGAGAGCACATATTGCCGGTTGAGCGGGGAACACCATTTCCTTCATCGGCCAAAATCTGGTATTCCACAGAAATAGGCCAGTTCTGGTCTTTTAAAATAGTTTTGGGATCCTGAGAATGAAACATAACACCACTATTCCTGTAAGTATAGACAGGAGCATCCTTTTGCCATTGGTCTGTAAATCGATACTCAAACTTTAAGTGATAAGACGAGAATGACTTATTATAGAATAAATGGGCAAATCGTTCATCAAATGCATCATAATCATCATAGTTAATTTGAATTTTCCCATCGTTTACTCGAAAAGTATCTGCATAGTTATCACCCAATTCATGGTGATGCACTTTAACCACCCAGCCTTCCAGGTCTTTTCCATTGAAAAGATAGTACCAATTTTCTGTAGCATTACCGCCATTTGCAGTGCTTAAAACTGCACAAGATATAGTACTTAAAATAGCCACAACGAACAGTATTAATTTTATTTTTTTCATCTTCGATTAATTTTGCGCTTCACAATTATATTCCAAGTTTTGTACCGTTGCATCCATTTGGGTTAAGAACTATATAGTATCCGGATTTTTAATCTTGATAGGCTCCAGAAGAATACGTCAATTCATAACTATGTGTATATATCTCGAATACTACTCCAAAAGGATCTTCAACATAAACCATTTTGTATGGCTTTTCATTTGGGTAGTACTCTCGAATTGGCATACGTTGTTTTCCACCGTATTCAACAATTTTATTTGTCAAAGCTTCTATTTCCGGGTCCTGGACGCAAAAATGAAAAAGTCCTGTGTTAAAAGGGGAAAAATCCGGTTTCTTATTATCCATATTCGGAAATGAAAACAACTCAATTCCTATCCCATCTGAAGTAGACAAGTGTGCAATTTCAAAAGATTCCCAATTCACTCCAAATACGTCAATACACATTTGGCCAATAGCAGTATCTCTTTCTTTTGTGACTTTAGATGGTGGCATTATAACATACCAACCCATCACTTCCTGATAGAACTCAACAGCCCTTTTAATGTCCGGTACAGTAATACCAATATGTGAAAATGACCTGGGGTAATTAATTTTATTCATAATTCAACTGTATAAAATAAAAAGATAAAATTACATGCACTATTTAAAATACATTTACCCAAATCTAATAGTTTTTATGATGATTTATAAACTCTATTTGCAATAGCTCAGACAATATAAGCTTCCCGCTATAGCTAAATTCTATATTCAAATTACATAAACCAGTCTTTTACAGTTTATTTTTTTTAAATACTAAACACATAGAAATACCTATAACCACCAATCAGGTAATTAAATTTACTTCAATTAAATACGACATATAGCTGTAATTTTTCCCTTCCTTCGTTTTGCTTCAGGGTTTCTAATTCAATTAAAACATTTACATTTGAATAATTACAAAAAAATATTATAGCAATGAAAAAGTTTAAGGTTCTAATACCCCTAATTGTCTTCATATTTATTTTACAGGCTTGCTCATCAGATGATAATGCACCCCCCGTGGATAATAATGATGCTGTTGTGGGTACCTGGAGTTTGGCAGAACTAAATATTAATCCGCCTCAGGATATTAACGAAGATGGGAATACAACTTCTAATATATTGACTGAGCTTCCTTGCGCAACAGGAACACTTATGATTAATAATGACGGTACGTGGAGCTCTACCGTTGTTAATTTAGAAATTACTTCCATCACAGGCGGGCTTTTTGAAATTAGATGTGCCAGTACTAGTAATACCTCTTCAGGAGTCTGGCAATTTCAAAATTCGCAGCTATCCTTATTTTTAAATACTACCTTGTTGGTATATAACCTTAGTGGTAATAGTTTGACGAACACTACTAACGAGGACCTGCCTGGATTTATGAGTGAAGTTTACGAAAAACAATAATCTAATATTTTTCCTTCCTAAAGATTGAAATTGAAAGAGGCATCTTTAAGTAAGTCGCATGCGTGTAATTTAAATTCCATGATTCCGACAATTATTGCGTAATATTTGATTTAAATAAAAGACATGGACTACATACTTAAACCCTGGCCCTGGTATGTTTCAGGACCTTTAATTACACTGGTAATGTTATTGCTGATTTATTTTGGCAAAACATTTGGTATGTCAACTACACTGAGAACCCTATGCAGTATTGGTGGTGCCGGAAAATATTCTGATTTCTTCCGCTTCGACTGGAAAGCTTATCGATGGAACCTTGTTGTAGTTCTGGGTGCAATTATTGGCGGCTATATAGCTGTTACTTTTTTGTCTGATGGCTCTACCATCGCCTTAAATTCTCAAACCGTTGTGGACCTTAGCCAACTTGGATTTAACAATGCAGGAGAAGATCTTTTACCCTCTGAAATTTATGCATGGGATAATGTTTTAACAATTAAGGGAATGGCCATTCTTATTATTGCTGGTTTCCTGGTTGGTTTTGGAACACGCTACGCGGGCGGTTGCACTTCAGGTCATGCCATTACAGGGCTAAGTAATCTTCAATGGCCTTCGCTAATTGCGGTAGTTGGTTTTTTTATAGGGGGATTAATAATGACCAATTTTCTATTACCCTTAATATTCGGACAATGAAAGTTTTAAAATTCTTATTGGTAGGTATTTTCTTTGGAATAGTCCTCGTAAAATCTGAAGCCGTTTCCTGGTACAGGATTTATGAAATGTTCAAATTTCAGTCGTTTCATATGTATGGCATCATTGGCTCAGCAGTTTTATTAGGCGCTTTGTTTGTTTGGTTATTTAAAAAATTTGGTGTGAAAAATATTGAAGGGGATCAAATATATCTGATACCAAAAGACAGCGGCTTCATCCGATATATTGTAGGTGGCACTGTTTTCGGTTTAGGTTGGGCACTTGCAGGTGCTTGCCCCGGGCCCTTGTATGTTCTATTTGGCACGGGTGTAATAAGTATGTTAATTGTTATTACAGCGGCCGTATTTGGTACATTTGTATACGGTGTAATAAAAAATAAACTTCCTCATTAATAAATGCGGATTTTTAAATTCATTATCCCATTATCACTTCCACAGAATGTTCCTTACCCTTTTCCAGAATGGGAACAATATTGGAATTAATTGCTATGCCATTTACCAGTATTTTTTTTATCCCTTTGCTTATATGTTCCGGGTTTTTAACATTGATATTATAAGTAACATCCCTGAATACCCTTTTCATCTTAAACCCATCCCATCCTGAAGGGATACAAGGATTAATTACCAATCCATCGTATTCTGGGCTGATTCCCAAAATATGCTGCGTAATTGCGTAGAAATTCCAGGAGGCGGTACCCGACAACCATGAATTTTTTGCTTCACCCGGTTTATGCGCTTCTTTACCTGCTATCATTTGGCAATAGACATAGGGTTCGACTTTATGTAGTTCCGACAAATCTTCCAGAAAACTAGGTGCAATTTTAGTGTAATATTCATAGGCCTGATCCCCGCGCCCTAACATTGTTTCACCAATCATGATCCATGGGTTGTTATGACAAAAGATACCTCCATTTTCCTTATAGCCCGCTGGATAAGTTGAAATCTCACCGTACTCTATATAATACTTCGTAAAAGCCGGATAATTCAGGACAATTCCGTATTCGCAATCCAGGTGCTCCTTAACTGCATTTAAAGATTTCTCCACCATCCCATTTTCTTTTCCAATTTCAGCCATGGTACACCAACCCTGAGATTCGATAAATATTTTACCTTCTTCATTTTCTGAGGATCCCACTTTATTGCCAAAATAATCGTAAGCACGTAAATACCATTCCCCGTCCCAGCCATGATCTTTTACAGCTTCAATCATCTCATCTACATGTACCTGAGCTTCTTTAGCTTCTTTCTCGTTTCCTATACGCTTACAAAGCTTTACATATTCTTTTCCGTATACCACAAACAGTCCCGCAATCATTAAAGATTCTGCAGTACCTCCTTTTTGGTTTTCGGTAGTTTGAAAGGATTCATTAGGATCCTCAGAGAAGCAATTTAAATTAAGGCAATCGTTCCAATCTGCCCTGCCAATTAAGGGCAGTTTATGCGGACCCAAATTATTTACCACATGGTAAAAAGAAGCTTTTAAATGTTCAAAATGGGTTTTAGCCCGTGTTGAATCATTATCAAAAGGTACCATTTCATCCAAGAGGGAAAAATCGCCTGTTTCCTTTATGTAAGCCGTTGTAGAAAGAATCAGCCAGAGTGGATCATCATTAAAGTTGCCACCCACAGCAGCATTGCCTTTTTTTGTCAGGGGCTGATACTGATGGTAACAGGAACCATCTTCAAATTGGGTAGAGGCAATGTCAAAAATACGTTCCCGGGCTCTTTCGGGAATTTGATGCACAAACCCTATAAGATCCTGATTGGAATCGCGAAATCCCATTCCCCGACCAATACCAGACTCAAAGAATGAGGCTGAGCGAGACATATTAAAGGTTACCATGCATTGGTATTGATTCCAAATATTAACCATTCTATCGAGCCTAACGTCTCCCGATTCAATGGAGATTTTTCCCAATAGATTATCCCAATACGTTTTTAGATCTTCAAAAGCCTTATTTACTTTTTCTGCAGTGTCATAGGCCGAAATCATCTCCTGCGCCGGTTTCTTATTAATGACCGACTTGCTTTCCCATTTATTGTCTTTCTCCACTTCTACATAACCCAGCATAAATATCAATTCTTTTTCTTCTCCGGGCTTAAGTTCAACTTCCAGATAATGCGATGCAATTGGGGACCAGCCGTGTGCAACGGAGTTTTTTGATTGTCCGGCGCTTACCACGTCAGGAGTATCTAAACCATTGTAAAGACCAACAAAAGTTTCCCTGTCTGTATCAAATCCTTGTATAGCCCCATTTACAGAAAAGAAGGCATAGTGATTGCGCCTTTCCTTAAACTCCGTTTTATGATAAATAACGGAGTTTTTTACTTCAACTTCACCGGTAGAGAAGTTTCGCTGAAAATTGGTCATATCGTCT
>CBDTVT010000101.1:0-10491 GCA_965364275.1 uncultured Eudoraea sp.
CCATATAACAGCTTGTCCTTAATTAAGAAAATCGATTTGGTATCTTTAGGAAATGAATTTTTATGATAGAATAATGCAGCTACTTGCCAAGCGCAAGCAATTAAATCTTGCGCTTTTTTAATACATTTATCCTAAACGAAAATATTACGAGTATTAACTCGCTACTTTTCATATACAATACCGTTGGTAAACATTTTTGATTAAAGTTATTAGAATTATTTTCTAAAAAAATTGAACAGTATATCTTTCAACCAGTAATATCCCATCATGAAAAAAAGAAAAATTATTGCCTCTGTATTCATAATAATAGCCCTGGTACTTAGCGCAATATTTTTTTTAGAGATAGTGTTTCCTAAGGGTTTGGAAGGCTATTTTAAAACAGAGTATTATGGCCAATTTGGACCTTTGGCCATTTGTGTTGAACTCCTGATTGCTGGTTTTTATCTGTTTACGGGAAATCCCAAGACCAATTTCGCTATGGCACTGTTTGCATTTACAGTATTGTCGGATCTTTTCTTTAACATAATTGGACTTATTACAACACTGGTACCGATCTATGCACTGGTCATTTTTTTGTGTTGTTCTTTATTTGCGCTCTGGCTGGCCTTTTCAAATGCATTTGGCACGGGACGCATATCATTCGCAGGAGCCTTTGGCAGTTTTATACTAGGTAATGCCGTAGAACTGTTCTTTAATTATTTATGACAGAGCACGAATGAACTTTTAAAACAAACAGTCAAATCAGATGTCTCGATTTGTTAGCCAATGATCTAGTTTTGATTACTATTATTAAAAATCGGCATTCAGCACCGTATATAAAAAACAGTTTACCAAGCGCACGTATTTCAAGCTTGCGCTTTTTTCATACATTTATTCCAGCTCATAAGTATATGCTTTGCAAACACTATTTTAAACACACAAAGCCGTTAGCTATAAACCAAAAAGAATATGAAACACTCAATTTATGTAGCTCTTTTATTATTAATTGTAAAAGTACAAGCTCAAGAATCACTGACTTATCAAAAACCATCAAAGGAAATTCTCGACCTTGTAGATGTGCCTTTAGCTCCGTCAGTATTTGTTGACGACAACAAAGAATTCATGATCTTTCTATATCGGGATGCCTTCAAAAGTATCCAGGAAATATCGCAAGAAGAATTGAGATTGGGAGGATTAAGGATTAATCCGAAAACCAATATTGGAAGCAGGGTGACTTATTATAATAATTTAAAAATAAAACCTCTCATAAATAATGAATCAGAGGTCATCCAAGTTAGTGGATTACCATCAGAACCAAAATTAACCAACTTTACTTTCTCTCCTGATCAGAAGAAGATGGCATTCACAAATACAACGTCTTCAGGAGTAGAAGTCTGGGTAGTCGATAACATTAAACAAACAGCAAAAAAACTGACAGAACCAAAGGCAAATGGAAACCTTCGCGATGTGATAAACTGGTTTGAGGATGGCAATGCAATCCTGGTGAAAATGATTTCCCCAGACAGGCTGGAACTCATTGATACGAAGAACGCTGTGCCTACTGGCCCTACAGTCTCCGTTAATGATGGAAAAAAAGCACAAAACAGAACTTATCAGGATTTGTTAAAAAATAAAAATGATGAGCATAACTTTGAACAACTTGCTTTATCAGAGCTTTACAAAATTACATTGGATGGAAAAAGTGAAAAATGGCTGGAAGGTGCTATGTACAATAATATAATGTTTTCTCCGGATGGAGAATATGTAATGGTAACAACTGTTGAAAAACCATTTTCATACCTTATACCTTATAATAGATTTGGCTCTAAAACTGTCATTTATTCCAGGGATGGCCAAATGGTAGAGACAGTTATTGAGGTGCCGTTGATAGAAGATCTGCCTAAGGGCTTCATGGCTGTCCGCCAAGGGAGAAGAAGATTTAGCTGGAGAAATGACCAGCCTGCAAGCTTGGTTTTTGCCGAGGCACTGGATGGAGGCGATCCTGAAAAAGAAGTCTTATACAGGGATGAAATTTTTCAACTAAATGCCCCGTTCAGCGGTGAGGCTAAGAGTCTGATGAAAACCATCAACAGATATGATAGTGCGGAGTGGGGAGATGATGATACAGCACTTATTTATGATTACTGGTGGAATACAAGAAATACTAAAACATATTTATTCAATCCATCTGATTCCTCTGTAGAACCTAAAATTCTTTTTAATAGAAATTATCAGGATAGATACAGCGACCCAGGAAGTTTTGTAACAAAAAGAAATAAAATGGGAAGCGATGTCCTGGCTGTAAAAGGTAGTTATGCCTTCCTTAAAGGCGCTGGATATTCTGAAAAAGGACAGTTCCCTTTTATTGATAAGATCAACCTTAAATCTCAGAAAACCAGTCGGCTTTATCAATCGGAATATACCGACAAACTTGAAAATCTTAACAGTTATGATGTTGAAAAAAGTGAACTATTAGTTCGTATAGAATCACCTAACGAGTACCCCAATTATTTTATTAGAGATTTAAAGAAAAATCAACTTGTGCAGTTGACAGACTTTGACAATCCTTTTAAAAGTATCCAGGGAATCCATAAAGAGGTGATAACTTACAAAAGGGATGATGGTTTAGATCTTTCGGGCACTTTATATTTGCCTGTAGGATACGATAAAGAGAAAAAAGAAAAAATGCCCATGATTTTATGGGCTTATCCCCGCGAATTTAAAGATCAATCAAGCGCCTCACAGAAGACTTCTAATCCAAATAAATTTACCTTTCCATATTATGGATCACCTATTTATTGGGTGGCCAAAGGTTTTGTTGTGCTTGATGGCGCTTCATTTCCCATAGTGGGCGAAGGTAATGATCAACCTAATGATACTTTTCGAATGCAATTAGTAGCCAATGCTAAAGCGGCCATTGACGCAGTAGATGCAATGGGTTATATTGATAGAACCCGTGTTGGTGTTGGAGGGCATAGTTATGGGGCATTTATGGTAGCTAACCTACTTTCGCATTCCGATCTTTTCGCGGCAGGAATCGCCAGAAGTGGTGCCTACAATAGAACGCTGACACCTTTTGGATTCCAAAGTGAAGAAAGAAATTATTGGGAAGCTCCAGAAGTTTATTATAATATGTCCCCGTTTATGCATGCCGATAAAATGAAGACACCTTTACTTATGGTTCATGGTGAAGCAGATAACAATTCGGGAACCTATCCTATGCAAAGTACAAGATATTTCAACGCACTAAAAGGATTAGGCGCTCAGGTAAGGTTAGTTATGTTGCCTAACGAAAGTCATGGATATCGAGCAAAGGAAACTATTCTGCATCTACTTTGGGAGCAGGATCAATGGCTAGAGAAATATGTTAAGAACAAATCTTTAGACAACACTAAATAAACGGGTTAAAAACCGATGTTTTTTTAACACTCTTCTGTATAATTGAAACCAATAAATTGGAAGTTGTAAATATTCATAAACGCGTTTTAAATTCTTCGAAAGAGGAAGTTTCGCAATTATTGGGTACTTTATCCTCAAAAGAGGATAAGATCTGGCCTTATGAAAAATGGCCAGCAATAAGATTTAAAGATGGATTAGTCGAAAATGCAAAAGGAGGACACGGACCTATTAGGTATAGTATAAATAAATATATCCCTAACGACCTAATTGAATTTAAATTTAATGCCCCGAAAGGATTTAATGGTGTCCACAGATTTAATATTGTAAAACTAAAAAGTAATAAAACAGAATTCAGACATACCCTTGAAATGAAAACTACTGGTATTGGAATCTTAACATGGGCATTTGCTATTTATTGGCTCCACAATGCGCTATTCGAAGATTTAATGGACAAAGTTGAAAATCAATTCATAGAAGAGCCTAAGCAGCATAAATGGAATTTATGGGTTAAACTTTTGAGAAAAGCATTAAAACCGAAAAGTGGAAAAAGTGAATAAAACTGTACCCAATAAAAGATAATGTACAAAGAATTCGAAACAGAAAGATTACTTATTAAGCCAACTTCAGTGGGAGATGCGGAATTTATTTGTGAACTTATGAATACTCCTAAGTTTATTAAATATGTTGGAGATAGAAATATTAAATCAATTGAAGATGCAGAGAATTATATACGGATTAAAATGCTTCCTCAATTAAATGATCTGGGGTATTCTAATTACTCCTTAATAAGAAGGTCAGATGATTCTAAAATTGGCACATGCGGACTTTATGATAGAGATGGAATGGATGGAATAGATATAGGATTTGGACTTTTACCTGAATATGAGGGATTAGGCTATGCTTATGAGTCAGCAAATAGATTGAAAAAAGCTGCTTTTGAAGAATTTGAAATTGAAGAAATTAAGGCAATTACATCAAAAGAGAATATTTCCTCTCAAAGACTTTTAGAAAAATTAGGACTAGAAATGGCAGGTACAATTAAACTACCTAATGAAGATGATGAACTCCTATTGTATATAATTCAGAAAAAAAGGCTACAATAATAAGCCTACGGCATTAATACATGCATTTATTATAACTGCGGTAACCGAAAGAAAAGGTAACTATTGAAACCAAAAGAAGTAAAATTAAGAGAACTCTATCTATCTGATAAATCTCAATTAGCAAAACTTGTTAATAATAAGAATATATGGGTTAATCTAAGAGATACTTTTCCTTTTCCCTATGGTGAAAGTGATGCAGAGTTTTTTATAAACTCAGTAACAGAAGAAAAACCCAAACAAAATTTTGGAATAGAATACAACGGTGATCTCTGCGGTGTAATAGGAATAATCATTCAGAAAGATGTTTACAGAAAATCAGCAGAAATTGGTTATTGGATTGGAGAGCCCTATTGGGGTAAAGGAATAGCCACAAAAGCTATTAAATTGATCACCAAATATGGATTTGAGAACTTAAAATTGCTTAGAATTCATGCAGGTATATTTGAATTTAATATTGCTTCAATGAAGGCACTTGAAAAAAACGGATATAAAAAAGAGGGTGTTTTTAAAAAGGCAATATTCAAAAATGATAAAGTTTTCGATGAACACAAATACTTTAAATTAAACGAATTCTAATGCTAGCTTAAAAATTGTTTTGTTCTAAAATAGGGGTTAACCATTGTGCTTTTTTATGATTATGAAGATGAACAGATACATAGTAATACCATTAGTAATTGTAGTCATATTGATTTCAATTTTCATTATTGTTTCTTCAACTCTTACATCAGTTATAGTATTCATACCTGGTATAATTCTTACCTATATAGTATATTTAAATACATTTTATAAGAAGACGCCAAACCCTGAAAGAATATTACCTCTATACTTATTGTTATTGGGAATTCAATTTCTCCACTTTACTGAAGAATATTTAACGGATTTTATTATAGAAGTCCCACAATTATTGGGTCAGGAAGCATACCCATTAGACTATTGGCTAGTATTTAATATGGTGGCCTATTTCATCTTTATTATCGGAGGAATCATTTTGTTTAAACAAATAAAGGAGTTAATGATAATCCCATTGTTTTTTATCCTTGTAGGAGTATTATTGAATTCCATTGGACATATCTTGATATCAATTTATGTTGGAGAATATTTTTCTGGATTATATACAGCTCTAATTTATATAATAATTGGTCCTATATTGATGAAGAGAGTTTTGGATGAAACAAAAACAATTTTTAATGCCTATAAATAGCGGAACGAATAATAGAAAACAAGTGTGTTAGGATGGAATTTTTGCTTAAAGAAATAAAAAAATGTCAGGTCTGTTTGCCCTTTTTAATCGATGGGGTAAATCCGGTGGTCTCCGCAAATCTAAAGAGTAAAATCGCCATAATTGGCCAGGCACCAGGTAGCATTGTACATAAAACAGGTATCCCCTGGGATGACCAAAGTGGAAAAAGATTGCGACAATGGCTCAATGTCAGTATCGAAACTTTTTATAATCCCGAAATTTTTGCATTAATACCAATGGGATTTTGCTATCCCGGGAAAGGCAAATCAGGAGATTTACCCCCTAGGCCGGAATGTGCTCCTTTGTACCATAAAAAGATACTTGAACACATGAAAAAGATCGAGCTCGTTATACTTATTGGAAATTATGCTCAATCCTATTATTTGGGGGCTCACAAAGCCAAAACATTAACGGAAACAGTGAAGAATTATAAGAAATATCTTCCCAGGCACTTACCCTTGCCACATCCTTCTCCGAGAAATAATATCTGGTTGAAAAAAAATCCCTGGTTTGAAAATGATCTTATCCCTGTCTTGCAAAAGAAAATTAAGGACGTTTGCTAATCTTCTATAAACTCCAGGTAGTCACAACATCGGAAAGCGGAATACAGCCCAGGTATTCTCCCGGAATAGGATCATAATTCAATACATTTTTCCCAATTTCTTTGATGGAATAGTGAATTTCAAAATACTTACACATGTGGCAAATAGATCAGCAAATAATATTAAAGTTTCATTAACTTAGGGCTTTTTAAAACAGTAAAGTCGATACAAAGAAATCAGTCATAAATTACACTTTAAAACATGAAAAAAAAATACACCCTTTTGAACCAATTAACATTTCTAACTTCCCTGTTTGTTTTTGCATTAATAATTCAAAGTTGCAACCAGGCACCCAAAGAAGCTGAAAAAGAACAAATAGTTGAAGTTGAAAAGCCAGAGTATTTTCTCCTCCGCCCAGAAACGGAAAAAGCTTATGGATATTCCCATGCTGTGAAAATTGGCAACGACATTAAAATTTCCGGTGCCGTAAGTATGGATGATGGCGGCAATCCAACTGCAGTAGGAGATTTTGAGCAACAAATGAAAAATTGTTATTCGGATCTGGACAAAATATTAAAGCATTATGGTTGCACTTTTGATGATGTTGTTGTTGAAAATGTATTTACAACTAATATGCCTTTATTTCTGGAGCTTGCAGCCTATCGCAACACCATTTACACCAAGCAATTTCCTACAGGTTCCTGGCTTGGTGTTAAGGAATTGGCATTACCCGAGTTTATGATAGAAATTGAATTGGAAGTACATAAAACCGAATAGATATTTTCGGAGAGTGCACTACGAGAAGTCTTTTTCAGATAAAAATATGTCCGCAATTTAGAATCGAAACAAGTTTAAATGAACTTAAATCAAATTACCGTGCCATCCCTTGATTTGACTAAATCTATTCCATTCTACGAAAAAATGGGTTTAAAACTAATCGTTAAGGCCTTACCGCATTACGCAAGATTTGAATGTCCTGATGGGGAAAGTACTTTTTCCATACACCAAACCGAGAAACTACCTTCAGGAGATGGAATATATGTGTATTTTGAATGCGAAGATCTGGATGAGTACGTAAGTAAGCTATTTTCCCAAGGAGTCGAATTTGACGAATTACCGAACGATAAACCTTGGTTATGGAGGGAAGCAAGATTAAAAGATCCTGATGGCAATCAATTAATACTATATTACGGTGGAGTGAACAGGAAGAATCCGCCCTGGAAAATTTGAACTTTTATTTGAGAATAGTAATTACCAGCTAATTGTTAATTAGTTTTGTAGTTATTTGTTGAAAGGCCTTCAAAACTATGCCCGTGTCAACGGCGTATGAGATATATTGAACGCCTATTTTCTCCCACTTCTTTGCGTCTTCTACGGTTTCCACAAAAGTGCCAACTACCTTACCACTTTTTCTGGCGAGGACAACTGCTTCTTCCATGCGTTTTACAACCTTTTCATGGTGCACCTGCCCTGGAACACCACAAGATTGCGACAAGTCATAGGGTCCTAAAAAAATAACATCAATACCATCATAAGTGAGAATAGTCGGTAAATTCTTCAGACCTGCAACACCTTCAATATGTATAATAGTTAATACGCTTTCATTAGATCTGCCAAAATGTTCAGCTTTATCAATTGCAGTATAATCTCCAGCCCTTACATATCGGCACATACCACGTTCTCCCTTAGGATAAAACAGAGCAGATTTCACTACTTTTCCTGCATCCTCGCCTGTAGATATCTGAGGTACCTGAATACATTTTGCTCCAATATCCAATACGCGCAGAATAGATGTCTCACTATTTTCTGTAACCCTAACCACCGCTGTGATGCCTCTGGCTTCTGCTGCTCTTACCATTTGCTGAACAGTTTCTATACTATATGGTCCATGTTCCATATCTATAATCACAAAATCAAAGCCTGCCAATGCCGCTAATTCAACAACAGTGGGATCAAGCATTTTGCAGAATGGCCCAAATACAGTTTTGCCTTCTTCTAATGCCTTTTTCAAAATATTAATCTTCATGGTCTTTATTGCTTTAACATTCTATTACGTTCTACAAGTATAATTGAATACCAAATTCTTAATTACAACTACGCTTTCGGGTTGTATAATAAGGGGAAAAATTTACCTTGCATTTTGCTTCCTTTTGGAATTATTGGCACCCCGGCTAAGAGCTCATCATCCGTATTGCTCACGGTACCATCTGCAAATACATTGATCACAAATGCCCGCCTGCTCATTTCAGAATTGTTTTCATAGGAGCCATGAACCATTAAAGGATGATGAAAGGTTCCATAACCCTTTTTCATTTCTATGGCAACCGGTTTAAATTCCTTTTTTTGTTCTTCAGTGAGATATTTCATTAATCCGTTCATATCGCCAGCTAATGAAGGTGCATCCAACAATCCCCATTTATGACTTTTAGGGACATAGTGTAAACACCCATTTTCAATTGTTGCATCGTCCAGGCCTGTCCAGCATGTTAAATGCTGCATGGCTATTGTGCGCGTCCAATACGAGTAGTCCTGGTGCCAGGCTACTACTCCACCGTGTTTAGCCGGTTTATAAAATAATTGATCATGCCAGAATCTGACCGGCTTATTTTCCAATAACTGGTGTGCAGCCATGAGAAATGCCGGATTCCAAAGAATATCATGAAACGCATTGGTAATACGCCATTGTCCCAAAGAATGAAATAAAATAGAATCGGAATTTTGTGACTCATTGCTATGGAATTCGTAGAATAAATGGTGAGCTGGATGTTTGGGATCTATAACCTCCGTCAATTGGCTACGCAAGACTTCAATTTGATCATCTTCCAATAATTTAATTCCCGACAAATACCCATATTCATGAAAATGAGCTACCTGTTCATCGCTCAACCTGTATTGATCCCATTCTTCACGCGATTTTGGTTGTTTAAAAAGGTCGGATACCAATTCATGATAATCCGCAAGGTCTTTTATTACTGCCATATCTAAATTTCTAATGTTTTATGTTCGAATCAAATTCACAGAACTAGTTTTAAGTTACAAATAGTTTTAGTTATTTGATAAACTTATTAAAGAACCGCAAACTGTCTTTTATGTGTTTCTGCCAATAGTCCCATTCGTGCCCCCCTACAAATTCCTCATATTCATGGGCTATTTGAGCCTTATTTAATTGTTCGTGCAGAAGTCTGTTATGATTAATCAGTAAATCTTCGGTACCACAATCAAATCTCAATTGAGGCAGATGTTCTTTTCTGTCCAGTGCCAACTCTAAAACGGATTCCTCCTGCTTATTAATTTGCTCATACTCCTTTAGTGATTCCTCTACAAACAAAGACATTTGTTCCATTTTGGTAATCGACGAATGTGCAGATACTGCCTTGAATCTATCGGAGTATTTGATTCCTAAACGCAGCGCCCCGAAACCACCCATAGAAAGCCCGGAAATATATAGATCGGATTTCTCACTAACCGAAGCGATGTTATCAATAACCACTTTGGGAACATCTTCCACAATCCACTTTTCAAAATCAAAATCATTATGCGGCAAATACCCTGAGCCGTCCCCCCAAAGTCCGTCGGAGGGCATGGCTATCACCATTGGCTCTAATTCCTTCTTTTGAATCATATCCCATGCGGTAAGGTGCACACCCGCCTTTTGCGACCACACCCAGGCACTGCCATATACCCCATGAAGCAGGATAACCAAAGGAATATCCTTCAGGCCTTCTATAGGAGGAACAAAAAGACAAATATCACCCCGGCCTTTTAAGTTTTTGGTTTTTACCGTAATAAAACTTAGATGATTGCTTTCAAAAGCCGGATTTGATTTTTCAATAGTTCTGAACATCTTTAAAATTAATCAAATAGAATAACACCTTTGGCATTTCTTCCTGCCAACATATCGTCAAAGGCTTTTTGCAAATGATCCAAATCGTAGGTTTGCGTAATCATTTCGTCAAGCCTTATTTCACCTGACTCGTAATGCTCAATGATTTTGGGAAAATCTGTCTGAGGGTTACATCCGCCATATAAAGGGTTTATATAAATTTTATCCCATTCAAATAAATTCATGTCGATAGTAATTTCCTCTTCAATTCCACTCACCTGGACCGCGGTACCCGCATTCCTAACCATTGCCAGGGGTGCTGCACCCAGCTCCGGAACTGCAGTGCATTCAAAGGCATAATCTGCTCCCCTGCCTTCGGTCAGTAACTTTACAGCTTCAGCAGCG
>CBDTVT010000102.1:0-10413 GCA_965364275.1 uncultured Eudoraea sp.
CTCCCGCCAATCTGTAATCACCCCATTTTCCATCAAATAATCAAATAAAGACCTACCCTCGAAGTGGAGCAATACGGATAATTGACATCCTCTTTCAACAGGTGTAATAATTTCAAAACTACTGTCCACTTCACTATCAATCTCGTGCAGGATAAATTCAAGATACGAGACTATTTTTTTTCGTTTTTCTATCAAAGAATTCATTCCTGCTTCTTCAAAGAGGGTTAAAGAAGCCAGATAAGGTGCCAGTGCCAATACCGGAGGGTTACTCAACTGCCAGGCATCTGCGGTAGCAATAGGTTCAAATTCTTGTTTCATTAAAAAACGTGTCTCCTTTTTGGTACCCCACCAACCCTCAAATCTTGTGATTTTATCCTGATCCAGATGCCTTTCGTGAATAAAGACTCCCGAGGCATTTCCCGGCCCGCTGTTCATATATTTATAACTGCACCATGCGGCAAAATCACAACCCCAATCGTGTAGTCTTAATTCTATATTCCCAGCGGCATGAGCAAGATCCCATCCTACATTAGCACCAACAGATTTACCGGCACTGGTTATGGTTTTCATATCGAAGACCTGACCATTGTAATAATTTACGCCTCCCAGCAATACCAGTGCCAACTCATCTCCTATTTCATTAATTTTTTCAACAATATCTTCGGTATTCCAGTGATGTTCACCCGGTTTCTTACGTACCTCAACTATAGCATCTTTTGGATCAAAACCGTGAAAACGCACCTGACTTTGCAGCATATACTGATCTGATGGAAAAGCTTTCTCCTCACATAATATTTTATAGCGTTTTTTGGTAGGCGTGTAAAAAGAAACCATTAAAAGATGGAGGTTTACTGTAAGTGTATTCATAACGGACACTTCCTCAGGTTTAGCTCCAATTATCTTAGCTAATGGTTTAGCAAGTCTTTCGTGATAATCCCACCAGGGTTTCTTTGCATGAAAGTGACCTTCTACTGCTAAATTCTTCCAATCTTCCATTACCTCATCCACAAACTCTTGTGAATTTTTAGGTTGAAGGCCCAAAGAATTCCCTGTAAAATAAATTACATTTTTGCCATTTAATTGCGGAAAGTAAAACCTATCCCTGAATTCTTTAAGGGGATCATTGGTATCCAATTCCTTGGCGTAGGACAATGTATTTTGAAACGGCATGACTAACTTTTAATCAAAAATACAATATCCATATAAAAGATAGTACGGATTAAATTATCTATTCCCCACTTAACCCTATGGTATTCTCATTTCAATGATATGACTTACAAAACCTGCTTTCTCATAGGCTTTTATAGCAGGAATATTATCTGTGTAAACGGTAAGGCGCATTTCTTTAAATCCTTTTGACAGTGCCCAAGTTCTAAGTGAATCCAAAATCATTCTATTAATACCCAATCCCCTATATACAGGAAGGGTATACATAAAACCAAAATTGGCATACTCCTTATGATTTATGTAAGATCTTGCCTTTTTAATAACCGCAGTACCACAGCTAACTACAGTGTTATTTATCTCTGCTACAATAACGGCCACTTTATTGTCTAAAATCATCCCTTTTAAATCATAGTAACATACAGGGTCCTTTCGTATGGTTTTATCAAATGGCCTTTCTGTTTTAATCAACTCTTGTTCAAAAGCTAAAAGAACATCCAAATCGGATAATGTAGCAGTCCTAATGGTTATTTCACCCATGCTTATCGCACTTATTTTTAAGTCTAAGATAGTATATAAATCCATATTTTTACCAAAAAGGAATTATGCATTTTCTTCCGGAATCTCTAGAAAGCTATATCACTCTTAATTCTGAAAATGAGCCTGATATTTTACGCGAATTAACCCGTGAGACACATTTAAAGGTAGTACAACCCCGAATGATTACAGGGCATTATCAGGGTAGGGTTCTTAGCATGCTTTCTAAGTTGATTCAACCAAGTAGTATTTTGGAAATTGGTACGTACACGGGATATTCAGCGATTTGCCTGGCAGAAGGGTTGACGAAAGATGGGTTATTGCATACTATAGATATCAATGAAGAACTTACGGAAATACAGCGTAAATTTTTTGACCAAAGTGAATTTGGGGATAAAATAATTCAACATCCCGGTGATGCATTAAAAATTATTCCTGAATTGGACCAGGTTTTTGATCTGGTCTTTATCGACGCTGAAAAGAAGATGTATGATGCCTATTTCGAAGCTGTTATTGAAAAGACAAGACCGGGAAGTATCATATTAACCGACAATGTGCTCTGGTCCGGCAAAGTAGTTGAACCGCTGGATAAAAAAGATATGGTAACCCCGAATCTTCTGGCTTACAATAAAAAACTAAAAAACGATCCAAGAGTGGAAACGGTTATATTGTCTATTAGAGATGGACTTACACTATGTAGGGTTCTATAAACCTACGATAAAACTGGTAAAACAGAAAGCCCAAAAGAATGCCTGTTAATGCTCCGGTAATAAGATCCAAAGGATAATGAACCCCTACATATATTCGGCTATAGGCAAATAAAAAAGGCCAAATAAAAAGTAGCCATATAATTGAAACCTTTTTCCTAAGAAATAAAAAAGAGATAATAGTTAATGAGAAGGAAGAGGAAGCGTGACCAGAAAAGAAACTATACCCAGAAGTATTATTTAAAACTCTGATGATAGAATTTATTTCTTCGTCATTATTAGGCCTGAGTCGTTCAAAATAAGTCTTGGTTATATCAGTAAGACCAAAAATGCAAATTAACAACAGGACTATTGTACATGTAATGAAAAGTGCTTCTTTTTTTGGGTATTTCAGAAAAATTAGTGCAATAAGTAAGATATAAAGGGGAGTCCAGGAATAGATATTGGTAACTACAACCCAAAATAAATCAAAATTTTCTGTTCCCAGATTATTTAAATATAAGAATGTACTCCTATCCCATTCCAGAAGCTGTTTGAGCATAGCCCCACTTATTTGCGCTTAATCGTACCGGTTACATCGTCAACATTTTTCTTTACTTTCTTAATTTCATTTTTTATATCGTCTGTAAAACTGGTATCAATTCCCTGCTTTTCGGCGCTTTTTTGAATTTCCTTCTTAATATCATCAGTGGCATCCCTTAATTGCCGCATTCCTTTACCAAGTCCTTTGGCAATTCCCGGAATTTTATCTGCCCCAAATACCATTACCACAATAAACATGATAAAAAATATTTCACCTCCGCTAATAAATAAAAAAACCATTGCTTGCATACAACAAATATAGTTAAGTTTTGGGTCCTTTTTATAAAAGTCTAATCTATCTATTTCATAAAAACTATCAAGAACTTCCTTTGGCTGATTAAAAAATAACTCAAATAAGTTAGTTAATCTTTTAACCTGATCTAATCAAATGAGTGTCGGATACCAATCGAATAATATCTTTATAAATCTACTAAAAGACCAAATAAAAGATATTTCCAGGTAAATTATTTTCGCGTTTGAGAATCCGTAATAGACTATTGTAACCCCTGGGTTAAGATTTTATTGTGTGTTATCAAGCAAGAAATTCTTGAAAATAATTTAAATTCCGGTCGTATTAGAGATAATAGGACAGATTTTACCTACATGAGAAGTTAAATATTTTAATGGCCAAAAGCTTCTTTGTAATTTGTAAGGCAATAAACTATTATATCAATGAAAAATACTCTAATACTTTCCTTGAGTGTCCTTCTTTCGACAATTAACTTTTTTGGTCAAAATAACTCTGCGGGTACCATGCGTGTTTCCGGAAGCCCTCTTGACCGTGACGGGGTTCTAAAATGGTTAAATGATGCCAATAACCCTCGAGCAGTAAAAAGTAATCAAAACCTGGATCTTTCCAGTATTGAAGGATCTGTGTATTACAATGAAAAATTCATCCCGGGCAACGTGTATTATTTAGACAAAGTATACGGCAACTATCCAATGCGCTACAATGCCAACAGCGATGAGGTAGAAATTCAAAGGATCGGAAGTAATAAGATGGAATCTATCTATAAAAGTACATCCCTTAGCTGCGATATTGACAATGAAAAATATGTATATACCAAATACTTCAATCAGAAAGGGGTAATACAGGAAGGGTACTTAATTAGATTGAATTCATTACAAAAGTATACCCTATATCAGAAAAAATCTAAAATCTATAAAGAAGGTAAAAAGGCAGCCACTTCAATGCACCCTAGCTATCCGCCAAAATTTGAGGATAAGCATGATTATTTTCTAGCTACTGACAATAAATTTCCAATCTATTTTAAACATTCTAAAAAGGAATTAACCGAACTTTTTGGCCAGGAAAAGGCTTCAGACATAAAAGACTTTGTAAAGCAAAATAAAATTAAATCAACGAATAAGGAAGACCTTATAAAGCTTATTGATTATCTCAATACGGACCTCTAACGAATATTTCAAAAAAGTATAAACACCATATTTGGTAATTCGTTATTCAGTTCTTATTTATCACAACATTATGGAACCGCAGTAAAAAAAATGCCTTGACTTTAAAATAATAATTAAGCCAAGGCATCTGTTCTTATTATAATACTCCCATGCATTATTACCCAGGGAGGAGAGAAGTTATTTTCCTTTTATGTCTTGTTTAAACTGTTCAAATTCTGATCTCTGTTCCTTTTTGGGCCAGGAGTTGTTACTTGCATCAATATCTGCAGTCTCGGATTTTGGGTCTACTACAATTCCAACAAGTTCTTTTTCAGAAGAAATTACTCGTTTAAATTCCTGATCATTTTTCCTCCAAATTTGCGGTGGATAAGTGACATTTTCGGTAGAACCATCGGCATATGTGTATTCAACTATTATTGGCATTGGTATCCCTCCGGGTTTATTAAAAACAACCTCATAAAAATACTTTGGTTCATCAACCTGAGAACGTTCCTGGGCAGTCATATTATCCATCATATATTCCTTCAAGGTTTGTGAAGTTTCTAAAGGTGCCCTACCCTTAAGGCCTTCTTCAAAATCCTCACTCTCTTCGTCCACAAGGTATACCAATGGAGGAAAACTAGCTTCTGTGAGACCTCTCGAAATCATATAATCCTTCATTTTTTTTGTTGGCTTATCGCTCACATAATATTTTTTCACTCCTTTAACTCCAATATCCACATAATCTGTAGTGTAAAACCAACTTCTCCAATACCAGTCAAGATCTACTGCCGAAGCATCTTCCATAGTCCTGAAGAAATCCTCGGGCGTAGGGTGTTTAAATTTCCATCTTTGGGAATAGGTCTTGAAGGCATGATCGAATAATTCTTTCCCCATTATGGTTTCACGAAGAATATTGAGCGCTGTAGCAGGTTTACTGTAGGCGTTAGGCCCCAACTGGTATACATTTTCCGGATTAGACATTATGGGTGATATTGTAGATTGATCCCCACTCATATAAGGTACTATCTTTGAAGGAGCACCCCTTCTGGACGGATAAGCTTTATTTGGCGCGATAACTTCGGGAAATTCTTCACCAAATTCCTGTTCAGCCAGGTACTGCATAAAAGTATCAAGGCCTTCGTCCATCCATCCCCACTGACGCTCATCTGAATTCACTATCATGGGGAAAAAATTATGTCCAACCTCATGGATAATAACGCTTATCATCCCGTATTTGACCCGGTCTGAATAACTACCATCTTCCTTCGGTCTTCCATGGTTCCAACAAATCATGGGATATTCCATTCCCTGATTTTTGGCGTGTACAGAAATTGCTTTATGGTACGGATAATCAAAAGTATGCGCTGAATATGATTTTAAAGTACTTGCCACAGCCCTGGTGGATAACTCTTCCCATAGGGGATTACCTTCCTTCGGATATAATGAAACAGCCATTACATCTTTATTCCCAATTTTAACGGCTTGCATGTCCCATATAAATTTTCTGGAAGTGGCAAATCCAAAATCCCTGACATTCTGAGCCTTAAATTTCCAGGTCTTTTTGTCTTCGGAAAATCCTTTTTCGGCATTCTCCGCCTCTTGCTGAGTAACGATTAATACCGGCTTGTCATAAGACTTTTTGGCCTGCTCATATCGCTGCATCATTTCCCTTGAAAATATTTCTTTCCTGTTAGTCAATTCCCCGGTAGCATCTAAGATATGATCTGCCGGTACGGTAATGTTTACCTCATAATCCCCAAAAGGCAGGGCAAACTCTCCCCTACCCCAGAACTGATAATTCTGCCATCCCTCTACATCGCTATAAACAGCCATTCTCGGAAAAAATTGAGCTATCACATAGGACCTGTTCCCGTCTTTGGCAAAGTACTCGTAACCAGATCTGGCCCGGTCTATGGTATGATCGGGTATATTGTACCACCACTTTATTGAAAATGAAACCTGACTTCCACTTTTAAGTACCTGTGGAAGATCAATTCTCATCATAGTCTGATTTAAGGTATACGGTAAGTTCTTGCCATTGGCATCTTTGATAAATTCAATATTAAAACCTCCCTCAAAAGGTTTTTGCATTAGTTTCTCTACAAACTTTTCCGAACTATAAGCTATGGATAGTTCACTTTCATCTCTCAGCGGAGCCTTTGAATCCTTAGCCCTGACATTCTGATCTAATTGAAGCCAGAGGTATTCTAAATCATCCGGAGAATTGTTAATGTAGGTAATGGTTTCTTCTCCATAAATTTTGGCATTCTTATCATCCAATTCAATATCTATCTTATAATCTGCCTGTTGCTGATAATAATCAGGACCTGGAGTTCCGGAAGCAGACCTGTATGTATTTGGAGTTGCAAATTCTTCGTAGAGCTGTTTAAATTTGCTTTGATTAGAATGACCAGATTCTCTTTCTTTTTTAATCTCCTGCTGCGAAAAACCGAAAGTAACAGTCAAACACAATACAAATGTGAGGGAACAATTTAGTTTCTTCATGTAGTTGAATTCTTATTAGAATTGGCGAATTTAGAATTTTTCAACTAATTGCAGTTCAAAATGTTACAAGTTTAACATTCCTTTATTATTTCCCTTTACCAATACAAAACTTTTCTTTTTACCGTTAATTCTAAAATGGACTATATTCTGTTGTTCTTCAAACATATCTGTAAGTATATCATTTTCAACTTCAATAGTCTTAAGGTTAGATAGATCAATGTCCTCGATTTCCAAATAACAAATAATTAAGTCGTTGTCGTATTTCTTTCCCAAAAACACAAAAGCCCTGTCTTTCCCATCTGCACTTAAAACCAATTTAGACCTCATATATTTTTCAACATAATAGTTTGTCTCTTCAGATTCCTCATCAGTAGCCAGATTCATTTCAATACCATAGCGTTCTTCCAGCACATTTTCCAGGTCATCAATAAATATGCGGCTGGTAATTTGAAGAGAGTTATCCTCTTCTGAATATTGAATATTGGTCACACTCACGTAAAACTTATGCATTAGAGTAAATGCAAAAAGAGGCAATAGTATCAATATGATACTATATCGTAAAAGAAGTGTTTTAAGAAGTTTCATAATTTGGTTTTGCAAGATTCGTGCCATAGAAAAAGTTATTCTTCAACCTCCTCCCTTAAATATGAGCTGCTCCGCAACTTGAGATATTCCCAAATTTTAAGTTTATCGTGACTGTCTACAACAGCACTGAAAGCATTATCCACTTCGCAAAAATACATGAAGTCCTCTATTTTGTTCTTAGGAATTTTTAGATACTTTACGAACAAAGAATCGGCATAATACTCCCTCACCCTAATTGTGCGGGCATATTTTTCTTGCGAAGCCAATACTTTTTTAAGGTATTTTGTTCTGCCGGAAATGGCATTAATAATAGGGTTCAAAGGCACTAACCCACCTCCGGTGGTTGCTTCATTAAGCTTGCGTTCTGCCTGGGTTATTGGCTTTACATAAGCATTTGGAAGCCCTAATGTGGATGCTACATAAACTTTTTCTTTATTTAAACTATTCATATCCCTGCTAAGGTCTCCTGACAGGTTATAAGGCCGGACGACCACTTCATCCAATTCATTAATAAACTCTTCCAAAGGCACTATTATTGATCTGCTTTCCAACATTGCTCTGGATATTACCAGGCTCATGCGTTTATACTGAACTGCAGAGAACAAGATGGTGTCATTAAGTTTAGTAGAAATTGAAAAGCGCCCTTCCGCATCTGTTATAGTAGCTCTGTTAGAAGAAGTATTCATAACATGAACATCTGCAATACCCTTATCTAAGTTTGTAACTTTTCCCTCTAGCTTGGAAAAAATAGATTGTGCAGAAGCATTTATAACAATCAGAAAAAAAAACAAGAAAAATTTCTTATTCCTCGGCATTCATCTGTTTTAAAAATATATTACTTTGGGTTACCAGAAAATCAACGAGTTCAAATTCATTGTCTTTTTGCAATAAGGAGCGAGGGGGTATTTTTTCATCACAATAGATTAAAAAGGCGTCTATCTGATCCTGAGGTATGTTCAGATCCAACACAAAAAATTCATCGTCATAGACCAAACGCAAGACTTCACTGACCTTTAAAGGCTCTTTATTTTCATCTGCTTCATCTTTTTTGGTATTCACAAGGGCCTTAAATATGTTAACAAAATTAATTCCATCTGTCATTATACCTCGTGTTATTTTATCCTCAGCAATATTTACAATTTCAGTAGTCTGGTCGGTCTCGTATTCAAACTTTTTAAAATCCTCGTTTTGAAGTTCCAGAAATTTCTTTTGATTTTCCGGACTCACCACAACTTCATCAAGTTGAGTTACCTTCTCATTAACCTCAACCACTAACCGGTTATTATCCAAAATCTGCTGTGTTATTTTAACTACTTCAATCTGATAGTTTATAGAGGTAAAAACTATTTCGTCATTTAGTTTTACCCTGATACTAAATTCACCATTATCATTTGTAATTGTGGCCCTTTGAGAAGTACTGTTGATAACATTTTCATTAGGCACATATGAATTTCTGTATAGGACCTGACCGCGTAGAATAATTCGTTCATCCCCCTGCGAAGTACCTATGGCCATAAAAAATAGTGATAAAACAAAAAGTAGTTTAAACTTCATAGGTAATTGTGCTTATTTAAAGAATGCTCTAATTTATAAAGAAAATGTATGTTCTTGTCATAAAAAAATTTGGCGCCATTAAACTTTTGTTAATTTCTGAACGTGCAGCCTGGAAATCTAAGCCTGTCATGCACAATAAATGCAGTCATATCAGATAAATTGGGTTGTTTAGTCATACATCTCATCCTTTTACCCCATAATCAAGTATTTTGGAGTATAAAATTAGCTAAATGTGGATATAATTCTATTTTTGTTAGTCCCGAAGTACGAGAATATTAAAGAGATTTATATCTAATGCGCTTTAACAATTTTATTGTCCTCAAAAGTATAATAAAATGGCCAAAACATATTATTTCAGGTAACCTAAAACATACCAAAATGAAAATGAAATTCCTGATAACCCTGGTAAGTTTTTCCCTTTGCAGCGTTCTTTCAGCTCAGATTAAAATTGGTGATAATCCGCAAAATATTGACGCATCCTCTGTTTTGGAATTGGAAAGTTCAAACAGGGTATTGGTAATCACAAGGATCAACACCCCGCAGATGAATAGTATTGTTCCGTTGCAAGGAGCCATTGTTTATAATACAGATGAGCAATGCTTATTCTTTTACGATGGCATTGCCTGGCTAAACCTTTGCGAAACCCTGGGATTATCATTTACGGCAGATCCAATTGTAAATCCCACCAGCACCATTGTCATTACGGAAAACGGGGGGGATCGCAATTTTGAAGTTAGCGAAATAACCGGTGCAAACATTGTGGATTTCAGCATTAGTGGTATTGACATTCAGAATAATTCTATAACTGCAGATAAATTGGCACCAGATTCTGTAGGTAGCGAGGAATTACAGGATAATACGGTTGCAGATGCCGAAATAGACTACAACCAGGTAACCCTGAATGATTTTAACAATGATGCAGGTTTTATTACCGGAGCAGAAATTGTGAGTCCGGATCCAAACAATTCCATTACCGACAACGGAGGTGCTTTTTATGACAATACCCCACTGCAAAATGATATTGCAGCAAATGCAGCTGCTATAGCTGCTGATGGAGATACGGATGCTGCGAATGAAATACAGAATTTGAACCAAGTATTAGGTGAGGGTAATTCTGCAAATGACAAAATCATTAATCTAACAAATCCCACAGATCCGCAAGATGCGGCTACCAAAATCTATGTAGACAATGCCGTTTCAGGTTCAACTCAAACAATTGTAAGTGGGAATTTACCCAATTCAATAATTTCAGGCACTGATGGAGGAGCTCTCTTCGACGCTACGCCATTGCAGATTGGTATTGATGCTAATTCAGCTGAATTATTATTAAAAGAAGATCTTGCAAATAAGTCACCAGATATAAATTTAGGCACTTCTAATA
>CBDTVT010000103.1:0-10354 GCA_965364275.1 uncultured Eudoraea sp.
TTCGACCATTTGAAGACATTATCCTCACTATTATTTCATCGGCATCTATTACATTCTCAGGGTTTACAAGTTTATGCGATAACATATAATTATACGCATGACGCTCCAGGTAGTCTGCAAGATAGGGTAATTCTTCGGCGGTCCAGAAACCGTTTAGTGAATCTATAATGCCGTCAAAATCTGAACCAATTACAATACAGTCCCAGGCAAAAAGACCTTCAGCATCTAATACTTCTGCAATATGCTGTATCTGATTCCATAATAATTCTGATCGGTAATGCATTATTTTATTTCGTTTTAAGGATTTCTTGGTCTTCTTCAGGGTTTCTTTATTAACAATTCTGCGCTCATCTAATTGCAGTCCAATTATGCCTTTACTTTTTGCAATACGTATAATTTCTTCGTCGAAAAAATTAATGAAAACAGGATTTAGTTTGCCGGCAGTATTGGGATGTACCACAACCGGATCGTCAAAAGATCTCAGACCGTTACAAGCGGCGTGACTTGCAATAACCGGAATATTCTTAAATTTTGGGTTTCCTGAATCCAACATTTCGTAGTATTCTTTTCTGGCCTGAACACTCATATGTTTAATGTCGGGTATAATTCGTTTGTTATCGGTATCGTCAACAAGACGTTCCAGTACTTTCCTTCCTATAGAAGTAAATCCGCTGTTGAGTCCTTCAGACTGGTCCGCAAATTTTAAAATAATCCCTGATAAACTCTCCGCATGTCCACATAATTGATTCCAAAAGTGATGTGCGATGGTTGTGAAAAAAGGGCGAAATTCCCAATTTTTTATTTTCTCCAGATTAGTCAATACTTCAACTTCGCTGAATGGTTTTCTTAGGCCCGTATTTAGCACATGTAATCCTTCAATACTTAAAATGACGCAGATAGTATGGACTTTTCCCCCAGTGGCATTCTGGTTCTTTATATCCTCAATTTCCGTAAAACTTTTTACCAATTTGTAGCGAAACTTACCTTCGGGAAGTTGTACTACCTTTCCATCCAATTGCATGTAAAAAGTATACTGGGCCTCAACATCCTTAAAATAATCAGTTATCCCCTGTATATAATCAATGCGCTTATCCCCTACTCCCAAGGCAAAATTGGCGGCAAGATCCAGCAATAATTCATTATTCATTTTGTTTCGCACAAACCATTTTTCCAATGGATACAGGGATATACATACAATACCTACCCCTCCCCTGACAAGGCTTGTAAAGTTTGCCTGGGAAAATTTGGTAAGCCCGGTGATGTAGTTTAATAACTTATCGAAAATTGAAGGTGGATCATAATGCCAAATACTTCGTTTGCTGTTCCTATGGCTGATATGAATTCCAGTAGGAGTATAATTGAAGCTTTTTCCAAATGGCTTTAAGGAAGGATGACAATGAAAATCAATATACTCATCATTAAAATGCATTTGTGCCTAAAATTAAATCTCTATAATATATATCTACAGAAAATTACTACAATTTATTCTATTGGAAAACAGGAATGTATCAATAACCAGATATTATGTATGGTCGGTTGATACTTTTACATCCCTTTCTATATATGTATTTACGAACCTTTAATCAGAATTGTTCTTCCACAAAAAAACCATACCGCTTGAAATATTACGAGATGGTTTTCTTTAAAATTTATGGCCTACTTAATTTTTAACCAGGTTTGCCTGAATATTATTAGGAACTGCTTTAAAAGCGGAAAATGCTGAATTGAACGTTGCCTTTCCTTGAGTAAGTGACCGTAAGTTGGTTGAATACCCGTAAAGCTCAGATTGTGGCACTGCGCACTTTAGAATCTGATAGTGATCAATACTGTCTATTCCCTGTATGATAGACCTTCTTGATTGTAAATCGGTCATAACACTTCCTACCATTTCTTCAGGAACCTTAACGGTTAATTCCTGTATTGGTTCTAAAAGCTTAGGCTTGGCATTTAGAAAAGCTTCTCTAAAGGCATGGGCTCCTGCAATCTTAAAGGCGATATCGTTGGAGTCTACGGAATGCATTTTACCATCGTACACCATTACCCGTACATCGCGGATATAAGAGCCTGTAAGTGGTCCCGTTTCCATAACCTCCAAAATGCCTTTTCTAATGGATGGTAAATAGCGTATATCTATTACTCCTCCTACAATACAGTTATAGAATACCAATTTCCCACCCCAGGCAAGGTCAATTTCTTCCTTCCCACGGATATTAAAACCTTCCGGGTCTGGCATACCTTCGTGCCACGGTTCTATTTTTAAATGTACCTGCGCAAACTGACCTGCGCCTCCAGATTGTTTTTTATGCCTGTAATTAGCATTTGATGATCTTTGTATGGTTTCTCTATAGGCAATTTTTGGGGGTTCGAAGTGTGCTTCAACCCCATAAACATTAATTAATATCCATTTTATAGTTGCTAAATGTAATTCTCCCTGGCAACCCAAAATTAGTTGCTTTAATTCCTTGGAAAACTGAATTACTACAGTTGGATCCTGATTGTGGATCTTTTTTAAAGCATCGCTAAGTTTCTCCTCCTCATTCTTGTTGACCGCTGATACGGACTTACGTGTTCTGGGTTCCGGGTATTGTATGGGTTTAATAGTAATTGTCTTCCCGGCCACATGAAGTGTATCATTGGTTTCTGTACTCTTAAGTTTTAATGTGGCTCCAATATCACCTACTTCCAATTTTGATACCGGTTCTCTTTTTTTACCATCCATAATATAAAGATGGTTGAGTATTTCAGTCTCACCAGTTCTGGAATTAACCAATTTATCATTTGCCTTAACTACTCCTGATTTTACTTTAAAAAAGGAGAGCTGACCCAAACTGGGTTGATAAACAGTTTTAAAAACAAACAAAGCTGTTGGTGCTTCTTTTTTTCGAACCAATACATCTCCTTCAACAGTTTGTTCCGGTTTTAAATCTGCAGCAGCTGGGGCTACATTATCTATAAAGCCCATGAGTCTGCCAGTACCCATATCATTTAATGCAGAAACACAGAAAACCGGAAACAGCTCATGATTGAGCATTCCTGCTTTAATACCTATACGCATTTCATCTTCATTTAGTGTTCCTTTTTCAAAAAACAACTCTAATAATTCTTCATCATTCTCGGCAGCTTTTTCAACAAGTTCATTTTGCAACTGATCTGCTAATTCCTTTTGATCTTCAGGAATTGGTAATTTTTCTGGTTTACCTCCCTGAGGTGAAAATTTATAACATTTCATCTTAAGAACATCAATGATACACTGAGAGCCATCAATGATTAGAGGATATTGGATAATTACCGCATTATTGCCAACGAGTTCCTTAATACCCTTAAAAGAGTTCTCGAAATTAGCGTTCATATGGTCTATTTGATTTACCACAAAAAGCGTAGGTTTCGAGTAGTTATTGACATAATTCCAAATGATTTCAGTTCCTATTTCCACTCCATGCTGTGCATTTAAAACTGTAACAATTGTATCCCCTACGCGAATTGATGAAATAATTTCACCTACATAATCATCCAGCCCGGGAGTATCAATAATGTTTATTTTGTAATTGCGCCATTCGGTATGCAATGGTGTGGCATAAACAGATGTTCCTCTTTGGTGTTCAACTTCATGATAATCTGAGACTGTATTCTGTGTTTCCACAGTTCCTCTCCTGTTAATAAGACCGGCCTCGAAGAGCATGGTTTCCGCCAGAGTAGTTTTGCCGCTATTATGAGCCCCTACGAATACCACATTTTTAATGTGTTTGTCATCATATATTTTCATATGTCCTTGTTTTTGGGAATAAAATCATAAATCTAATTTGAATATAAAATATAGCATATGACTTTTGTTAGGTTTTGGTACGAATGGTTTCTACAAGATAAGTTTTAATTGCTTTTTATCCTTAACTTTTTCTTCTTTTTTCCAATAATATTCCTAAAAACACAATTTATTAGTAAATAACATCAGAAATATCATATTTATGTAATACGTTGTATATCAATTATATAAGAATATATTTATGCCAATTTGAAGGGTTAAATATGTTAAAAGCTGCATAAAATGGTACTATTTTATACATAGTACTGTAACAAATAATATTAATTGTCGTCTATTAGTTGTAAGTCTTTAAGATTTGTAGTTTATAAAAAGTAAAAACAAACAATATCAATTTAAAAATAAAAACGATGAGAAATTTTAGCAATCAAACACCAACAGTATCAAGAAGGTATTCATTCTTTTCAAATTTTAAAAACAGCAAAAGAGTACGCTGGTCAGAAGCAAGAAACTATACCAATTAATATTAATGTCAAAAAACGAACAAATCATGAGACATTTTATCCAACAAACACCGACAGAATCCAGGAGACATTCATTCTTTTCAAATTTTAAAAACAGTAAAAGAGTACGCTGGTCAGAAGCAAGACACTATACCAATTAATGGTTATAGATTAAAAGACAAAAATTAAGTATAACATTAAAAATCAAAGAAATGAGAAATTTATTGCAACATTTACCAACAGATTCCAGAAGGTTTACATACTTTTCAAACTTTAAGGATAGTAAACGAGTTCGTTGGACAGAAAGCAGAAATTATGTGCGATAAGAGTAAGCGAAGAACCGGCCAGACAAAGCCGGCAGAGATCTAAGTAAGGAGGTAATTGAAATTAACCTCCTTTTTTTATGCATTGTTTTTAACTTAATTCTTCGTTCTTGTCAATGGAACAAATCTTACTGCCATAACTTCTTTGGTTTTGATCTTTCCAGATTTTTTAGTCATTAGAAGCAATTGCCTGATTCCATTATGAGGTCCGACAGGAATGATCATCCTCCCTCCTTCTTTTAACTGTTTTAAAAGTGGTTCAGGTACTTCCTCCGCTCCGGCAGTAACTATTATTGCATCAAAAGGTCCTTTCTCCGGCCAACCAAGGTATCCATCACCTGCTTTCACTTCAATATTTGTATACCCTAATGCTGAAAGTCTATTTTTTGCAGTAAAAGCCAATGCCTCAACAATTTCTATGGTATATACAGTATCTACGATTTGTCCTAATATGGCTGCCTGGTATCCGGATCCGGTGCCTACTTCCAATACCCGGTCGTGTTCCTTTAATTTTAAAACTTGAGTCATGTAAGCAACTATATAGGGTTGAGATATGGTTTGCTCCATTCCTATTGGTAACGGATTGTCCGCATAAGCATATGGCTGCATGTCTGGTGGCACAAATTCTTGCCTTGGAACATGCCCCATTGCTTTTAGAGTAGCCGGATCGCTGATATCTCTTGCTATCAATTGCTCCTTTATCATGTTCTCCCTCAATTGTTTATAGTCTATCTGACTATACGCGAATGCCGTAAGCAAGGAAATTAATCCCACTAAGGTTGATTTAAATCCAGATCCATTTTTAAATAATGTTGTCATTGGGGTCTGTTTTGTAATATGAAGCCGTGCAGGGATTAGCAGGGATATTAGTTACTGATTTTCGCATTTAATGGCCTTAAATATCCAGAATAATTTATAGAATTCCTTGCACTACTAATTACATTTACGCTTGTTTGACCGCTATAACCAACAGTAAGGGTTATATCGTGGTGCTCCGTTCCGCTACGCACACTAAATTTTATTTTTGATCGTCTTTTCTTATCAATATATTCGACATTATATTTGTCAGGAACGCCGTTGTAGGTTATGCCCGGATTACTATTATATCCACCAGAACCTCTAACTACCCCAAAGAAGGGTAAATCTATATCAACCTCTCCGTTTTTAACGATGAAACGACCGGTATTTGTAGCCAGTGATATCCCTCCTGATATCCTATCTGCACTAAACATATAGCTACCCGAATCGATAAGGCTTTTGGTAGCTTCATATGCCACATTTTTTTGGTCATCTTTTTTTAGTCGTTTTTCTTCTTTGGTCTGTGCTATCAAACTTCCCGAAGCCATTAGAAGTATTAATATTTTAAACAAGTTGTTTTTCATAATAAAGTTTTTAATACAAAAGATAATTACTAGCACAAACAAGGTACCAAAAAAACTATTATTCAGGAAGAACTCCCACCATTAACCATATTTTTTTATCCGGGTCTTCTTCCCAATAACCTAGCTCTTTTTCTATTGCGATCACCTCAAAACCAGCCTCTTTCAATTCATTTTCAACATATTTTGGTGCTATTGTATGGCCCTGGGTTTGCTCTTTTCTTGATTTTCCAATCTTTTGTCGTTTAAGTTTTTCCAGAATTAAGATACGTCCATCTGGTTTTAATGCTTTTTTTACATGAAAAAGGATTTGCTTGTAGTCATTCATTTCATGGTAGGCATCTATAATTAAAACAACATCTATGCTATTTTCCTCTAATTTAGGATCGTCATAGTCTCCTAAAATGGTTTGAACATTTCTAATGTCCCTTTCGGAGGCAATATCATTTAGTTTGTTTAAACGATCCTCCCGAACGTCTACGGAATATACTTTTCCGGTCTCACCAATAAAATCTGCAAGTCGAATGCTCATATAGCCCTGGTGACAGCCTATATCGGCAACTTCGTCACCAACCTGGATGTTGGCAATTTTAAATATCTCCGCAACTTTCATCCATTTATCGCGAGCCTTCCAATCACTCTCAGAATATTGGCAATACAATTCAGGGACGATCAGTAAAAACAAAAGAATGCCAATGTTAATTGCTCTGGAACACATCTTTATAAAATACTATTTTCAAAGATTAAAAGCACTTAAAAATGTCTTAAATTCCTTAAGCATTATCTTTTTACAATAGGCAATCTGATTTGAGAAGGATATTGTTTTGAATGATGCACGGTATTAGTAGCAATTACAGATTCCTTTTCATCATAATTGGTTCCACCTGTATTTAAATTTCTTGCGAATCTGGGAAAATTACTGCTTGAGACTTCGATGCGAATTCTATGCCCTTTTTCAAAGAAGTTACTGGTGGCCATCGGTGTTAAGTTAATTTCATACACCTTATCTTTTTCCATAAATACTTCCCTATCATATCCTTCTCTGTAACGAACACGTTGTATGGTTTCATCCAGGTTATATGCCCGTCCATCTGGATAAACATCAATTAATTTTATTGTAAAATCGGTGTCTTTTGCGTCAGATGAAATATACAGCTTACTTTCTATAAATCCAGTTACTTCTATACCTGCTTCCAATGGTTCTGTGGTGTAGACAAGAATATCCTGTCTTGTTTCCATGGCTTGTTGATCATATGCTCCTCCATTTACTGCATTCCCTGTACAACAAACATTCCCCCCATACGAGTTCACAGGATTCATAGGATCGTAATTAAAACTATCGGGTGTATTTTCACTGTTAGTCTCTTTTATATTAAGCCTTCCATCCCCGTATAAGCTATTAGCTTTACCACCACTGGTCAAATAATAGGTTTTCAATTGAGAGCTTTCCGGAGGCCAGGATTCGGCGGACTGCCAAACATTTTTTCCCATGGTGTAATATTGAACTCTTGGGGTGTTGTCCTTAAAACTGTTATTTTCTCCTTTTAACCAAAGATCAAACCAGGAATATATTTGCTCACTGTAATTCAGTCTTGCGTCTCCTACATTTCTTTCACCAACTATAGTATTAGCAGTAGCCCTGGTATACCTGCAGTGTAATGTAGGTGCGATGACCAAATACTGATTATCCCGTACAAATTGGTCCTTACTATTATTTCTGACATGATTAAATAAAGCCAGATTTGGGCTAATAGATACATCATACCATGAGGCAAACCAAAAGCTTGGCACCCCTATTTCCATATCGTCGTGGTAGAGCCCACCTTTATACCAATCCTCATGATTAGGATTACGCCTTACCATTTTGTCAAAAACCTCTCGTTTCCCTTGAATATTCTGTAAAATATCTTGAATAGGTAAATGGGCTAAAGCTTCAGACATATCTACCGAGGGATTCTCCGGTGCCAAATCATAGAATCTGGAAATACGGATAAGGTCTTCCTGTGTAGCACCTTTTGGGATTCTGGGTTTATACTTATCATGCTCTACACCATATAACCAGGCAAAAAACAGCAACTGCTCTGCACCACCTCTGTACCAATTACCCTGTTCATAATAGTCGCCAACTCTTCCTACCCCAGCTCCAAAACTTTGAGGCACCATAGCGGCATGCGAAGGGTGATCCAAAGCAGCAACAGCCATCTGCCATTCTGCAGTAGATGAGCATCCAAGCGTTCCAATCTTACCATTGGACCAAGGCTGATCCTTCATCCAACTAAAGGCATCATAACCATCAGTCAGAGGAATACCTAATATATCCCATTCCCCTTCTGAATAATATCTTCCGCGCTCGTTTTGTACGACATAAGCATAACCATGTTGTACAACTTCGTATGCTTTTTCCGCTGTTCTGGTTTTTTGCTCACCATCACCCCAGGAATTAAAATTATACGGTGTTCTGGAGAATATGACAGGTACTTTTTTATCAGTTTTAGGTCTGTAAATATCCGTTGCCAATTGTATTCCATCTCGCATAGGCATCATTACTTTCTGATCTATTAATGCAATTTCTTTGAGTTTTTCAAATATATCATCCTGCGCATAGGTCTGAAACACGCCAAAAGAAAAATTTATTATAAGTAATAGAAAAGTGGTTAATAATGTTCTCATTATGTGGGTTTTTTAAAATAAATATTGAGGATCAAAAATAGAAAAATACACTATCTCTTTAACATAAAAAAACCAACCTGCGAATTACCCTGGGAAGTTTCTATTCTGTACCAATAAGAGTCAGATGCCAGGGGTTTTCCATTAAAACTGCCATCCCAACCCTGATCCGGAAATAGTTGCTTCAATAATTGGCCATACCTGTTAAAGATATGTACCGTACTTACTTCGATTTCCGGAGTTGAACTAACTATCCATAGGTCATTAAAACCGTCATTATTTGGAGTGAAAAATTTCGGAACAGGTAATCCCTCAGGGGTAAGCTGAAATCCAGTTGTGGTAAACGATTCCTCCCGGCAATTTTCTGCCATCAAATTTATACTATAGGGAGTAATAGTTACATAAATAGTACTTGCCTCTGGAAGTGGCTGTTCAAAACTGTAATTCGTTGTATTACCTAAATCAAGCGCATTCACCAAATCTGTTCCGCCTGAAGAAGTACCCACGGATAGAATATAACCCAGAATACTATTTACAGATTCCCATTCCAAATTGGAGTTAACACTTATATCACTAGAACCATTTTTTGGGTTTATAAGATTCGTACAATCCGGAGGGACTGGCTCATCTCCAGTTGTAAAAGAAATTGGCTGACAATTAGGAGCTTCTCCCAGATCATTATAGGGTGTTATACGTACAAAATAAACTGTATTACCTTCAAAATCCGGGGGTTTATAATTAGTGCCGCTACCAACATCAAAGTTGTCAAGAATTTTAATGCCCCCAATAGATGATTTCTCGATGGTCATAAGGTAACCCGAGGCACTAAAATCTCTTATCCAGGTTATGTTTGCCGTTACTGAAACAAATTCTCCTCCGTCAACCGGATCTATTATTTCCGTACACATAGGTGGGTTATTTCCTCTGGTTCTAAAATTAACTTCGGAACAGGAAGGAGATTCTCCAGCACTATTATAAGGTATTATGGTAATATAAACACGCTGGGAAAGTGGTAAATCAGCAGGAGGATCATAAGTAGTCACATTTCCTACATCTTCATTGCTTAAAATATCGCTTGCACCCGTGCTTGTGCCAATATTCAGAATATATCCTATGGCCACTGACTGGGCAGTCCAGCTAATATTTGTGTCCGGAGGGACTCCATAAGACCCAGCAGCAGGGCTGGATAAGCTAACGCATCCGGGTATGGAACTGGCAAGACCCGTCGTAAAACTTTCCTCAATACAGTTAAAAGCATTACCATTATTGTTGCTAGGAATTACTGTTACATAATGGACTGTATTAGGCATTAGACTTGTGGTGGGTGTATAGCTAAGATTGTTCCCTACTGAAACTCCATTTAATAGATCTTCTGCGCCACCCGGAGTGGTTCCAATAAAAAGGTAATATTGTGTGGCATTTGCTACAGCCTGCCATTGAAGTTGGGTATTTACAGAAACTCCTGTTTCACCATTTGTAGGAGAAATCAATGTCGTACAAGCTGGAGGTGCCTGTGCTGACATACGAAATAGGAACCCCCAAAACACTACAATAAACAGTATTTTTGGGATCGCTTTTTTTATTTCTAGTTTATATGGTACAGCTTTATGATCCACCTTTAAAGATAGCAGAAATATTAAATATGATCCTATATGGCAGGTTAGTCTTAAAAAATCACTAAAACTTTCAGACTCAAACTTTAATAATAAAACTTCTTATGGGCCA